>JAFKFM010000012.1 GCA_017308135.1 Alphaproteobacteria bacterium | reverse complement strand
GGCTTCGGCCGTGCCGCACCTCTTGCGTGCCGTCAGCCCGCAGCCTTCGGGTGTTGCGGGCGCGCCGATCACGACGGGCGCAAAGCGCGCGAACACGGACGACAACTCGCGTTCGTGGCCGATCCAGGTCGCTTCGCCCCAGCCGATATTTCCGGCCGTATCGATCGCGCGCAGGAACACCCACACCGTCTTCGCGCTGGCGCGGACGGGAAACAGATCGATGGCGCGGAGTTTGGCGGGCATGTCGATCCTCAGAAAAAGCCGCCATTGACGGGAATGACCGCGCCGTTCACGTAGCCTGCCCGTTCGGACAGCAGCCAAACGATCGTCTCGCCGATATCGGCACCCACGCCGACGCGGCCGATCGGGATCTTGGGGCCAAGCTCGGCGTTGCGCTCGTCGTTGCCGAACCCGTCGTTGAAATGTGTGTCGATGACGCCGGGCATCACGCCGTTGACGCGAATGCCCTTCGGTCCCGATTGCTTGGCAAGGCCGAAGGTGAAAGTGCGCCGCGCCCCGTTGGTCGTGGCGTAATGGATGCGCGGGCCGATGCCGCCGCTATCGGCGGACATCGACGACACGTTGACGATGGCCCCACCTTTGCCGCCGTTCTTGGTCGACATGCGCTTCACCGCCTCGCGCGCACAGATGAAATAGGCGACGACGTTGATGTCCCATAACGCGCGCATATTCGCGGCATCGAATTTCTCGATGTCATGTTCGCCACCCAGGAACCCTGCGTTGTTGACGAGGCCGCCCAGCGGCGCCAATTCGCGGTCGACTTTCGCGAACATCGCCAGAATCGCCTTCTCGTCGGCCATGTCGGCCTGCGCCGCGATCGCTTTGCCGCCGGTTTTCGCGATGTCGCGCACGACCGCTTCGGCTTCCTCGGGATGGTTTCGGTAATTGACGCAGACTTCCCAGCCGTCGCGCGCGGCCAGCAGCGCCGTCGCCTTGCCGATGCCGCGGCTCGCCCCCGTAACGATCACCGATTTGGACATGTGCGTTTCCTTCCTGTCAGGCGCTGTCGCGAATCACGAGTTGGAAGTCGAGAGCTTGGACAAGGCGTTTCGGGCGCTTGCCGCTCAAGGCTTGATGGATCAGTTCGGCCGCGCGCATGCCGATCTCGTAACGCGGGATGCGCACACTGGTGAGGGCGGGGACGAGCTCGCGCGCGAAGTCGAGATCGTCGTAGCCCGCGATCGCCAAGGTTCCGGGCACATCGATGCCCCGCCGTTGGCATTCCAACAGCGCACCCGCCGCGATGACGTCGGACGAGCAGAACAGCGCGCGCGGACGCTTGGGTAAGGCGAGTATTCTGTCGAGCACGTCGCGGCCCGAGGCCATCGTCATCTCGGTGCGGATCTCGCGTTCGGGCAGGACACGTGCGCCCGCCTCGCGCATCGCGCGGCGGAAGCCGAGATGGCGGTCGCGCACGCGGTCGTTATCGACCGGCGACGCGCCGGCATAGGCGATGTCGGGGCCGTAACGCTTCAACAGATGGGTCACGACGGCGGCGGCGGCGTCGATATTCGACACGCCCGCGACCATATCGATGGGATCGTCGGTGACGTTGCCGCCTTCGACGACCGGAATCCCGGCGGCGCGCAGTAGTTTCACGGTTGCATCCGTGTGACTGGTACCGGTGAGGTAGAGCGCATCGACGCGGCGCGACAGGAAGCTGCGCACCAACGTTTCCTCGTTCGCCGCCGAGAAGCCAGACGCGCCGACCATGAGTTGGCGCTGCTCGCGCGCCAACCCGTCCGACATGCCTTGCATCACGTCGGCGATCAGCGAGTTCGAAAGCACGGGCACGATCGCGCCGACGACGCCCGAGCGTTTGGAGACGAGGGCGCGCGCCACGAGATCCGGCGTGTAGCCGGTGGCGTCGAGTGCGGCCGAGACGCGGTCGCGCGTGTCGGGCGCTACTTTATGGGGTTCGCGCAGCACGCGCGCGACCGTCATCGTGGAGACGCCCGCATGACGTGCGACATCTTCCAAACGGGAGCGGCCGGCAGTGCTGTTGCGGCGCGGCGGCATGGACGGTTTCCCGAGCCCCTCAAGATTTTTCTTGTCGTCTTCTATGATGTATGCGTTAACATAAGGCATTAATCAAGGTTCCTGTGAAGGCGCCGACAACACAATTCGGGAGAAACGCGACGGTGAGCAAAGTTCCGTCCGAGTTTCTGGGATATGCGCGGCCCGACGGTTCGGCTGGAACGCGCAATCATGTCCTGGTTTTGTCGATCCTCGGGCTCGCCAACCGCGCGGCCGAGCGTGCGGCGCAGGCGTTACCCGGTGTCCTTTATGTCGGTACGCCTTACGGGCGCGGCCAGTACGGCGACGACAAGACCGCGCATCGCGATCAGCTCGTCGGCTTGTGCCGCAATCCCAATATCGCCGGGGCGGTGATCGTGGGTGCCGATCGCGGCGCGTTGGAAGGTATCGCCCATCTCGCCGCCGCTTCGGGAAAGCCGACCCGCACCGTGGCGCTCGACGACACGCACGAGGATTCGCTCGACGCGAGTGCCGCCGCCATCCGCCATGCGGGCGAGTTGGCGCATGCCGCATCTCGTTTGCGCCGCGAGAAGTTCCCCGCATCGGCCCTATTCATGGGTGTGGAGTGCGGGCATTCCGATGCGACCTCGGGTCTTGTCGCCAATCCGGTGTCGGGCGCTTGCGTCGATCGCCTGGTCGATACGGGCGGCACGGCGGTGGTGGGCGAGACGGTCGAATGGCTGGGGGCGGAACACATCGTCGCGAAGCGCGCGGCCAACGATGCCGTCGCGAAAGCCATCGTCGATGCGGTGCTGCGCCGCGAACAAGCGGTGGCGCGCACCGGCCAGGATCTGACCGGCAATAATCCGGGGGCGGAGAATATCCGCGGCGGTTTGTCGTCGATCGAGGAAAAGTCGCTCGGCGCCATTGCCAAAACCGGATCGCGGCCGATCCAAGGCGTGCTCGCCTTGGCCGAACGTCCGGCGGGCAAGGGTCTTTATCTGATGGACGGGCCCAGCTTTTCGCCCGAATCGTTGACCGGTTTCGCGGCCGCCGGTGCGCAGTTGATGCTGTTCACCACGGGGGCGGGCAACGCATTCACCAACGCGATCGCGCCGACGATCAAAATCACCGGCCGCCCCGATACGGCGCGCCGCTTGGTCCAGCAGATCGATTTCGACGCGAGCCCCGTGTTCGAAGGGCGCGAGGACATCGCCGACGCGGGTGCGCGCCTGTTCGAACTGGTGATGGCGGTCGCATCGGGGGCGGCGACCTGGGGCGAAATCCACGGCGAAGGTGCGGAATGTTTCACCCGCATCGGCGCGTCGATGTGATGGGCGGCGCAATGGAAATTACCTGGAACGCGATCGCGATCGATCCCGCCGACGGTGTGGCCGTGGCGCTGCGCGATCTTACGGCCGGCGAGAAAGTAATCGTGCGCATCGGCGGCAAGGTGGAGACCGTGACGGCGCGCGAGGCCGTGGCGCTTGGCCATAAGATCGCGCTTCGCGCTCATGCGGCTGGTGAGCCGGTGATGAAATACGGCGCACGTATAGCAATCGCGACTCAGGCGTTCGCGGCGGGCGATCACGTCCACGTCCACAACATCAAGAGTGCGCGCGCCCGCAAGGAGAGCAAATGAGTTTCGATCCGGCCGCCACGCGGCAAGTCGGCCGCACCAAGCTGCGCGTCTCGCAACTCGGGTTCGGGGCGGCACCGTTCGGCAATTTGCTGGCCGATATGACCGACGAAGCCGCCAACGCCAGCGTCGCGGCGGCGATCGAGGCGGGCGTTTCCTATTTCGATACGGCGCCGTTCTACGGCCATGGCCTGTCGGAGCATCGTTTGGGCGCCGCTTTGCGCCGCCATCCGCGCGACAAGTTCGTCCTGTCGACCAAGGTCGGCCGGCTGTTGAAGCCCGATCCGGCCGTGCGCACGCCGGGACCGTTCGCGACGACATTGCCGTTCGACATTGTCTACGACTATTCGCGCGACGGCGCGCTGCGCTCGATCGAAGATAGTCTGCAACGATTGGGCACGTCGCATATCGACATCGTGTTCATTCACGATGTCACCGCCAAATGGCGCGGCGACGCGCTGGAGGCGACGTATAAACAAGCGATGGACGGCGCCTATCAAGCACTCGCCGATTTGCGCGCCGCCGGCACGATCGGCGCGATCGGTGTCGGCATCAACGACGTCGATCTGATGTGCCGTTTCGCGACCGACGGCGATTTCGACTGTTTCATGCTCGCGGGCCGCTACACGCTGCTCGACACCACGGCGCACGCCGAGCTGCTGCCGATCTGCGAGAAAAAGTCGATCTCGATCCTGCTCGCCGCCCCCTATCATTCGGGCATTCTGGCGACGGGGGCGGTCGCCGGCGCCAAGTATTGGTACGCCGACGCGCCGCAAGACGTGCTCGATCGCGTGCGCAAGATCGAAGCGGTGTGCGCGCGCCACGGCGTATCGCTGCAAGCGGCGGCGACGCAGTTTCCGCTTCTCCATCCGCGCATCGCCAGCATCGCGGCCGGTTACCGGTCGACGGACGAGGTGCGCGCCGCGCTGAAAGCCTGCGCGGCGGAGATCCCATCCGCCATGTGGCGCGAGTTGAAGGCCGCCGGGTTGATCGATCCGGCCGTGCCGACAGGGTGAAATGCCGGCTCCGATCTTGCCGGCGAACGTGAAAACACGAACCAAAAAAGGGAGGAAACGATGCGAACTCAATTCGGACGGCGCGGTCTCGTCTCCGGCGCTGCGTTGGCGGTGGGGCTTCTGGCCGCTCCCGCCTTGCAGGCCCAAGCGCCGGTGACGATCACGTTTCGCTTCAACGATCCCGAAGCGCCGCAGATGCGCGCGGCCCTCGACGAATTCGAGAAAGCGAATCCGTCGATCAAGGTCAATATGCAACGTATCTCGTGGGCCGATATGCAGCAGCAGTATCTGCGCGAAGCCGCGACCGGCACGGCGCCGGACGTGGTGCATATCTCCTTCGTGCAGCCGCGCTCCTTCGGCGGCGGCAAGGCGCTGCGCCCGCTCGACGATCTGATCGCGCGCGACGGCGCGCAGATGGGCGTCAAAGGCTGGAACGATTTCTTCGCCCGCGATCTGGCCGAAGGGCCGGACGGCAAGACCTACGCGGTGCCGTGGACGACCGACACGTTCACGATGATGTACAACACCGAGCTGTTCGAACAAGCCGGGATCAAGGAATTTCCGACGACATGGGCGGGTTTGCGCGACGCCAGCCGCCAGATCCATCAGCGCACCGGCAAGGCGGGCTGGGGCTTCCCGGCGGGCAGCTGCGCCACGCCGTCGATCTGGTTCTACATGAACTATTACTTCTGGTCGGACGGCCCCGGCTGGATCGACAAGGACGCCAACGGCAAATATGTGATGGGCGTGACGCCGGAGAAAGCGACCGAGGCGCTCGCGTACTACAACTCCTACATCACCGAAGGGCACAACCCGCGTAGCAACCTGTCGGTCTGCCTGTGGGGCGCGCCCGAGCTTGTCGAAGGCATGCTGACCGGCAACACCGCGATGGCGTCGATGCCCGATACGGTGGCGATCGAAATCCTGACCAAGTGGGATCAACGCAATCCGGGCAAGAAGCGGCCGTTCATGACGGCGCCGCATCCCGGCGGCAAGAACGGCTCGGTCACCAATTTCGGCGGCCGCATGCTGGGCATCAGCCCGAACGCGAAGAACGTCGAACAGGCTTGGGCGTTGATCAAGTTCCTCACCAAGCCCGATCCGACGTTCAAGCACTACAACAACTACACGCCCGCCCAGCGCGCCGCGATCGACAGCCGCGCCTGGGATGCGGAACTCGCCGGGTATCCCAAGCAGCTCGCCAATTCGCGCAGCTGGGGGCCTTACGCGACAGGCCCGGTGCCGATCCCGTTCATGTGGAACGCGGTCGGCCGCGCCGCCGGCTCGGTCTTCATCGGCGAGAAGACCGCGCAGGCCGCCGGGCAGGAGCTGCACGACACGATCGCGCGCGAACTCGCGCGGTTGCAGCGTTAAGATAAAAGGGGCGGGGACGGCACGATGCACGCGAATGCCAAGGGTTTCGTCGCTTTCGCGCTCGTCCCCGCCTTCTTCTTTCTCGGCGCTTTCTATGTCTATCCGTTCGTCTTCAATCTCGACATCAGCGCGACCGATCTCGATATTTTCCAGTTGCGCGACGGCGGACGCTGGATCGGTCTCGAGAATTATATCGAACTGCTGACCAGTCCCGGCTTTCGCCGGGTCATGTTCAACACGGTGATCTGGCTGACCGTCGTGGGCGTGACGGTGCGTATCGTGCTGGGCCTGGCGCTCGCCTTCCTGCTCGACAGCCGAACGATCCGCGCTTGGCGCCTGTCGACGCTGACGCGCATTCTGCTGATCGTGCCCTGGGCCACGCCGCCGGTCGTCGCGATCGTGGTGTGGCGCTGGATCCTCGATCCGCGCGTGGGGGCGGCCAATCAATTCCTGATGTGGCTCGGCTTCATCGATCAGCCGATCCCGTTTTTGGCCGACGCCAATTGGGTTTGGCCGTCGATCATCCTGATCATCACCTGGAATACTTTGCCGCTGGTCACGCTGACATTCATGGCGAGTCTGCAATCGTTGCCCGGCGAATTGGTCGAAGCGGCCGAGATCGACGGCGCCAGCCGCACGCAGTTGCTGCGCTATATCTATCTGCCGCATCTGAAGCCGGCGATCATCGTCATGGCGATGATGTCGACCTTCTGGACGTTCAACAATTTCATCTATGTGTGGCTCACGACCGGGGCGGGGCCTGGCACGTTCACCAACGTCATGGCGACGGAGATCTACATCAAAGGCTTCATCGACGGCCGCTTGGGCTACAGCGCCGCCGCCGGCGTGGTGATGGCGATGATCATGACCGCGTTCGGCATGATCTATCTGCGCTACGTCGCCGCGCGCGCCTTGGTCGAGGAGGAAGATCGATGAACCGCACCCCGAGCGCATCGGTGCAATTCGCCACGCTGGCCGTCACGGCTTTCGCGCTCGCATTCCTGATCTATCCGACGGCCTGGGTGTTCATCGCGTCGCTGAAAACGCCGGACACGATGTTCTCGGCCACACGCTGGTCGATGACGTTGGAGAATTACACGCGCCTCTTCGCCGCCGGGTTCGGCCATAACGTTCTCAACAGTTTGGTGCTGTGCATCGGTGCCGTATTGCTATCGACTTTCGTGTCGGTCAACGCGGCCTATGCGTTTTCGCGATTCCGCTTCCGCGGGCGCGGCACGCTGTTCGCCACCGTCATGCTCGGCCAGACCTTTCCGTGGATCATTCTGGTGACGCCGGTGTTCATCCTGTTCGCGCGCGCGGGCATGTTGAACAACTGGGGCAGCATGTTGTTCGTCTATGTCGCGATCTCGATTCCGTTCTCGGTCTATCTGCTGGTCGGGTATTTGCGCGCGGTGCCCCGCAGCCTCGACGAAGCCGCGATCATGGACGGGGCGAGCTATTTCCAGGTCGTCTGGCGCATCGTCTTTCCGATCATGTTCCCCGGCATCGTCGCCACGGCGACCTACGCCTTTCTGCTGTGCTGGTCGGAGTATCTCTTCTCCGTCGCGTTGCTCACGCAGGAGGAGATGAAAACGATGCCGCTCGCCCTCTATATCTATTTCGGCGAGAACGTCACCGATTGGGGCAACGTGATGGCGGGCTCGGCGCTGACGACGCTGCCCACGCTGCTGCTGTTCCTGCCGTTGCAGCGCTATATGGTCTCTGGCCTCGCGGCCGGATCGGTCAAGCAGTGACGGTTACTTGACCGCGCCGGTCGTCAGGCCGCGCACGATGAAGCGCTGACCGAAGATCATCAGCAGCAGTGCGGGCACGATCGCGATCATCGACGACGCGGCCATTTGGGCGTGCTGGATCTCGAATTGCTGGGCGAAGCGCGCGATGGCGACGGGCACGGTCGCCGTGTCGCGCGCGGTCAGGTTCAGCGCGATGGCGAATTCGTTCCAGCTGAACACGAAGGACAGGATGCCGGACGAGACGAGGCCCGGCCCCACCAGCGGCAGAATGATCCGCCGGAAGGTGGTGAAGTCGCCGCAGCCGTCGATCGTCGCGGCCTCGCGCAACTCGGTCGGCACTTCGTTGAAATAGGTCAGCATGATCCACATCGTCATCGGCAGATTGATGGTGATGTGGGTCAGCACGAGCGCCAGCAGCGTGTTGTAGAGGCCGAGCGACTGGAAGAACAGATACCAGGGTCCCACCAGCGTGATGACCGGGATCATGTGGAAGATCAGCACCCAGCCCATCAGCAGCTTGGCGAACAGGCGGCTGCGGAACCAGCGATGGACGCCGTAAGCGCCCAGCGACCCGACGACCAGCACGGCGACGGTGCTGAGCCCCGCGACGACGAAGCTGTTCCACAGATTGTGAACGAGGTCCGACCGGCGGCTGAACAGCACGTCGATATAATTGTCGAGCGTGGGCTCGAACACCCAAGCGCCGGAATAGATCGCGATCTGGTACTTGATCGAATTGAGGAAGATCCATGCCGTGGGTCCGACGATGAACAGGATCGCCAGCGCCACGACGCCGTAGCCGATCCACGCCGCGCGGCCGTGCAGGGGGATCATCGGCCGGTCCTCTTGCGTTCGATCTGCGTCGCCGACCATTTGCCGACGGCGAGGGTAGCGACGATCACGCCGATGATGCTCAACGACAGCATGGCGCCGTAGCCGAGCTGGTTCTGCTCGAAGAACACGCGGTTCAAATGCAGGCTGAGCAGCTCGGTCGAGGTACCGGGCCCGCCCGAAGTCAGCAGATAGACCTGATCGAACGCCTTGAAGGCGACGATGGCGCGGAACAAGGCCGCGACCGCCAAGGCGGGGCCCAACAGCGGCAGGATGATCAGGCTGATCATCTGCCACGCCGTGGCGCCATCGACGCGGCCGGCCTCCAGCACGTCCTGCGGCAGGGTCTCGATCGATGCGAACAGGATCAGGAACACGAACGGCGTCCAGTGCCAGACATCGACGATCACGATCGACAGCAGCGCCCAGCGCGTGTCGCCCAGCCAGTTGATCGGGTTCAGCCCGATCAACCCGACCATCTGGTTGAACAGGCCGAAATCATAGTTGAACATCAGCTTCCACATGCTGCCGATCGCGACGGCGGGCAGCAGGATCGGCAGGATCATCACCGTGCGCGCGAAGTTGCGGCCGCGCGGCATGCAGGCGATGAACAACGCGGCGAAGAAACCCAGCACCATTTCGATGGCGACCGACAGCACGACGAAAACCAGCGTATTGACGACGGCGTCGCGTAGCACGGCGTCACCCAGCAGCAGGTCGAGATTGCGGCGCGGCGAATAGGTCCAGAACGTACCCTCGGCGGTGATCTGGATGGTCGATAGCGCCATGGGTATAAGCTGGAGTACCGGGTAGACCGACAGCACCAGCAGGAACGCCAGGCACGGCCACATGCTCCAGTGGCGGAAAGTCCGGTTGAGGAAGTCGTCTTTCATCCGCATCTCATCCATCGGGCGGGGCCGGATGCGGCGACGGGGACCGGATCGCGCGACCCGGTCCCCGCCTTCCGGCCCGGTCCTTTACGTCACTCCGGCAGCGCGTCGAGCTTGCCGGTACGCCGACCGCTACGCTGGAAGATCTCCTCGATCTCGCGCGCGGCGGTGTTGAGCGCGCGGCCCGACGACATTTCGCCAATCAGCGCTTGGTTCAAGCGTAGGCCCAGCACCGCTTCGACCTGCGCGCCTTCGGCGTAGCCGAGTTCCTGGCGGGCGAATTGCTGGCTGTCGAGATAGGCCTTCATCCAGCGGAATTCCGGCTTGGCCGCGAGGTCCGACGCGAATGTGTCGGAACGCACGGGAATGCCGCCGGCTTCGGCATAGGCGCGTTGCGCGCCGGCGGTCAGGAACCAGCGCGAGAAGGCGACGGCGGCGCGCTGGCGTTCGGCCGAGACGTTCTTCGGCACGGTGAAGACCCAGTTGCCGATCGCCACGCCCGGATTGCGGCCGGGGAAACCGGGCACGACCGCCGTGTTGATCTTGCCCACGACAGCCGATTTTTGGCGGTCGTCGAAGGTCGGCCATGCGGCGATGACCGCAAGGCCTTGCGCCGCGCGGCCGGTGGCGAGGAGTTGGATCACGTCGCCCTGACCGATCACACCCACGTTGGGCGGCGCGCAGTTCTTTTGCAACTCGATGAATTTATCGAGTGCTTGCTTGGCCTGGGGCGAGTTGATCGTGACGGTGTAATCGCCGTCCTGGGGCGCCTTCACGATCGAACCGCCCGCCCCTTGCAGGAACGGCGTCCAGTCGTAGCGGATCGGATTGCCCTTTTCGCCGCGCGTCACGAAGCCGTACATGCCCGGCGGGTTCTTCAGCTTCTGGCAGATCGCGCCGACGTCGTCCCAGGTCTTGGGCGGCTGCAAGCCGGCCTGCTTCAGCAGATCGTCGCGATAATAAAGGACGTGGATATTGCCGTTGGGCGAATAGCCCATCAGCTGGCCGCCGTCGCGGGTGCGCCAACGCCGCTGCGCGTTCCAGTAGTTCGAATCCTCGAATGTCAGCACTTCGGCGGGCAGGGCGAAGTTCTGATCGATCTCGGCGAAGGGCTTCAGGAAGCTGCCTTCGTAGAACTCGATCGTCCACAGCGCGTCGAGATTCAGGATGTCGTAGGGGCTATTGGCCGCGCGTACGGCATTGCGCGCCTTCTCCAGCATGCCGCCATAGGGCGTCACGTCGAGCTTCACCTTGTTGCCGGTCTGCTTTTCGTAAAGATCGACCGCCTTCTCGAATCCGCCGAACCAGGGCGACGAGTTGATCAGGATCGAGATCTCGGCCTGTTTGCCGACATCGGCGAAGGGCGCTTGAGCGGCGGCCGGACCGGCGGCCGTGAACGCCAAGGCGCTCGCCGCCGCGAATGCGGTCGCGAATTGGAAATTCATGGTTTCCTCCCTCGTTTTAAGCGGCCGTCAAGCGGCCAGTTTGGGACCAATTCCGTAGCGGGCGTAGATTTCGGGCGGGGCGTCGTGCAGGCGCATCTGTTCGGCGATCCCGCGCAGGAAGCGCCGTTCGATCGCGTCGTCGCGGAACGGCTTCAACTGTTTGGGATCGACCGAAATGTCGTACAGCGTCGTGCCGACGCCGGGGTCGAATTGCTTGCCGTCGTGGACGGGAATGCGGCGCGCATCCATCAGCGCGTCGATCTTCAGGATCGGCATGCCTTTGGTGAAATCGAAGGGTTCGCGCAGCTTCGCGGTCTTCATTTCGGCCGCACTGAATAGCGAATGCAGATGCGTGGGCATCAGCGTGTATTCGTGCAGACCCGGCCCGTAGAGGTCGCCGGGATAGAGGTAGTAGGTGTAGCGCCCGTCGGTCGCACCGATCGGCCCGCCGAACATGCCGAAAATTCCGATGTCGCGGATCGGCTCGTCCGCGTCGAGCATCGGCAGCAGCGAACGGCCGCAGACCTCGGGCGGGATCGCGATGCCGAACATGTCGAGGATCGTCGGCATCAGATCCATCGTCTGGGTCACGCATGTGCGGCGCTGCCCGGCACTGCGCGCGTGTGCCGGGTGATGGATGATCAGCGGAATATGGGAGATGTCGGTGTAGTAGGGCATCAGATTCTTGCCCCACCAATCATGCTCGGCCAGCAGGAAGCCGTGATCGGTCGACAATACGATCGCCGTATCCTTCCACATATCGTGCTTGTCGAAATAATCGAGCAGCTTGCCGAAGTAATGATCGCAGGCGGTCATCAGCGCCGCGTAATTGGCGCGGATCTCCGCGATTTCTTCGGGACTCTCGGTTACTTTCTCGTAGTGGGGCCAGTCGAGAATGCCGCCATTGTAGCCCGTGCGGTAACGGTCCTTGAAGCGGTCGGGCGCGTGGAACGGCTCGTGCGGATCGAAACATTCCAGCAGCATGAACCAATTGTCGGCGCCGCGATTGAGGTCGAGGAATTCGAACGCGCTATCGAAGCAGCGCGGCAGGCAGAAATCTTTCTCCTCGATCATGTATTCGCGATTGATCGCGTTCTGCAGGCGCTTCCAGTTGTTGGCGAAGTCGTAGTGTTTGACGTTGTACTTCTCCTGCAGCCGTTCGATCGGCGGCTGGACCATCGCCTTCCACGGGTCGTATTCCTGGCCGCGGATGAAGTCCCAGGACCGGAAACGCCCGTGATAGGTGGCGCCGCCGTCCTCGAAATAATGCATATGGTCGGTCACGAGATGCGAATGGATGTTCGCGTCGCGCAGCATCTCGGGGAACGAATTGTCGTAGGGCTCCATCGGGCCCCAGCTGCGATGCAGGAAGTTCATCCGGCCGGTATGGATGTCGCGCCGTGCGGGCATGCAGGGCAGGCTGCCGACGAAATGGCTGTCGAACGTCACCGCGCGCTGGGCGAAGCGCTTGAAAGTCGGCGTATGCACATGCGTATCGGCGTACGCGCTCATCGCCGAGCGCACGAGGGAATCGAACAGGACGAACACGGTACGCATTGCCGGCGCTTTCTCCCCTTTATGGCGCGTTATTTGGGCGCCTCGATCCCCCAAGCTTTTCATCCGGCGAGATAGTCCGTAAAGTTCCATTTCGGCCTATTTGAATAACCCCAAGGAATACCTATGTTGCAGAACGTGGCCCTGCTGCGGCCGTTCCTCGCGGTCGCCAAGGGCGGCAGCATCAGCGCCGGCGCCCAGGAAATGTCGATCAGCCAGCCGGCGGTCAGCAAAGCGATCCATCGGCTGGAGCGCGAGTTGGGCGTGTCGCTGTTCGAACGGCGCGCGCGCGGCGTGGTGCTCACGCGCTTCGGTGTGGCGTTACTGCGCCACGCCAAGCAGATCGAAACCGAATGGAACTTCGCCCAATCCGAACTCGGCGCTTTCAAGGCGGGGCGCACAGGGCATTTGCGCGTCGGCGCCGGGCTTTATTTCGCCGCCGCGTTGCTGCCGGCCGCGATATCGGAGCTGCAGGTGCGTTTTCCGCGCTTGCGCATCGATCTATCGGTCGGCGCCAATCCGCGCACGCTGCCCGCGTTGTTCGGCGGCGATCTCGACATCGTCGTCGGCCGTCTGCCCACGACTGGCATTCCCGACTATATCGAGACGCGGCACATCGTGAATGTGCGCCTGTGCATTATCGCGTCGAAATCGCATCCGCTGGCGGCCAAGCGGCGGATCACCGCCGCCGATCTCGCCGCCTATCCTTGGGTCGTCTATCAGGACGACGACGAGACCGTCGCCTCCCGCGAAAGCATTTTCCGCCGCATGGGCGCCGAGCCGCCGCGCATCGCGGTGGAGTCCACCTCGGTCATGGCGATCTTTCAGTTGCTACGCAGCGGGCCGTATCTGGGCTGCGTGGCGAGCGGCCTGCTCGTCTCCGCCGTCGGTCAAGGGCTGGTGGAATTGCCCTTGCCGATCGAGGGTGCGCGCTTCAAGGGTGGCGCGATGTTCGCACGCACGCTGGCGAACGTGGCCCCCATCAACGCGCTGATCGAGTTGCTCCGCCGTTCCGCCGCGTCGCCCTAGAGGGCCGCGATCTTCTCGCGCCGGCCCGAACGGATCGAGGTATAGGCCGCTTCGATCATCGCCAGCGCGCGAATACCGTCGTCAAGCCCGATCGGGGGTGCCGTCTTGGTGCGCAGCGCCTGCGCGAAGGCGATCGCGTTCTGGTGATGGAACTGACCGCGCTTGAATTGCGGGATCAGATCGCTGATGCGCCATTCGCGTGTCGGCAAGTTGCGGCGGAAGGTCTTCAGGAACCCGGATGGCGTGATATCGCGCGAGGCGAGATCGACGCCCGACACGATCGCCGTGCCTTCGGTGCCGAAGATCTCGATCGAGGAATCGGCGGCGGCGAAGGCGAAGCTCGACGCGATTTCGCCGATCATGCCGTTGTCCCACGAAAACGTGGCGATGGCTTGGTCTTCGACCTTCAATCCCAGCGCCGACGAAGCGCTGGCGACGACGCTATTCGCCAAGCCGAACGTCCAGCATAGGAAATCGGCCGCGTGTACGCCTTCGTCGAGCAAGGCGCCGCCGCCGGAATTCGCCGGGTCCACGTACCAGCGTTGCCCGAATTCGGGATCGAGGCCGTAGAAATGCCCGTGCCGGATACGCACCATGCCGATCCGGCCGAGTTCGCCCGCCGCGACTAAGCGGCGCAACTCGTGCGACACCGGATCGAAGCGCTTGGGGAAACTCTGCATAAACACGATGCCCGATGCGCGGACCGATGCGGCGATCTTCTTGGCGTCGGCGAGATCGCGCGCGATCGGCTTTTCGCACAACACCGCTTTGCTACGCGCGGCGGCGGCTTCGATCAGCGGGACATGCTTCACCGTCTCGCTGCACACCGCGACGGCATCGGCACGGTCGATCGCTTTGGCGAGATCGGGTTCGAAGTTCACGCCGAATCGCGAGGCCGCCTCGCGCCCGCGCGCTTCGTCGTCGTCCCAAATCGCCGATACTTGGACATCCTTCTCGGCGAGAAACGCCTCGGTCCAGAAATTCGCGTGATAATGCGCGAAGCTGAGGATCGCGATCCGGATCATGGCTGTTCGACCTGCGTTGCGGCACCGGCTCGGGCGGCGGATCGCTCGATCGCTTCGGCGATCAGCAAGCCCGCCAGCGCGTCGCGCGCGGTGGTTTCCTTCGGCTTGGCGCCGGACAGGCCATCAAGCCAACGCTGATGATGGCGCTGGCCGAGCGGCGGGGTGGGAAGGGAGGGCGTTTCCCATGCGGTCGCACCCTTGCGGCGCAGGCGCAACGGGCCCGCGACCCCGCGCAATTGGATCGTGCCGTCGGTGCCGTAGATCTCCATGCCGAAACGGTCGGTGCCCGCCGCTTCGATCATCGACATGTCGTGCGATGCGGCCACGCCGTTGGCAAAGCGATAGGTCGCCCAGGCGCTGTCGGGATTCTCGACCGTCACGACGCGCCCGTCGGCCAAGCGCCGTTCGGGGCGCAAGATCGCCGTCGTCGCGTTCAGCGATGCGACGGGGCCGAAAAGCTGTGTCAGCAGATCGATGCCGTGCACGCCGAGTTGCAGCACCACGCCGCCGCCGACGCGCGACTTCTTGAAGAACCAATCGCCCCAATCGGGGCCGGGGGTCGCGTTGCGCATCCGCGCGCTCGTCGGCGTGCCGATTTCGCCCGTCGCGATCAAATCGCGCGCGGCGGCGAATTCCTCGAAATAGCGGTGCATGAAGCTGACTTGCAGATCGACCTTGGCTTCTTGCGCCGCCGCAATCATCCGCCGGCACGCGGCGGCATCGGGCGCCATCGGCTTTTGCACCAGGATCGCCTTGCCCGCCGCAATCGCTTTCAGGCAGATCGCTTCATGCGTATCGTCGGGCGAGGCGACAACGATCGCGCCGATATCCGCCCGCGCCAGCGTCGCATCGAGATCGCTTGTGCCGGCCGGAATGCCCCGCTGGGCGGCGAAAGAAGCCGCCTTGACGGGATCGCGCCCGACGACGATCCGGATGTCGGCATCCGGTATCGTCGCGAGCGCGTCCAGGTGATATCCGGCGATGAAGCCGGTTCCGACGAAAGCAATCCCGATGCGCGCCATCGCGGTCAGGCCTTCCAGCGCCCGGCGCGCTTCACCAAGGCGCCGTCCGCCGCCGCGACCGGATCGGTGAAGGTGTAGTCGAGCGGCGAGCGCGCGCTGCGCAGACGGCCGGAGGCGACGAGATAGGCGCCCAGCGCGTCCATATCGGCGACGTATGCGTCGTCGAAGGCCGGGTTGAAGTCGTAATCGCCCCAAATCGCTTCGACCAGCGCCTTGTCCTGGCGGGTCTTCTGCGCGACGAGATCGATCACTTCCGCACGGTTGGCGGCGGTCGCGACGTATTTCTGGGCGCGCACCAGAATGGCCATCAGCGTGCGCGTGGCGATCGGGTTCTTACGCACGAAGGCTTCGCTCGCCACGAACAGCGAGCGCGTGGCCGAGACCTGCACCTTGGCGCCCTTGTTTGCAGCGAAGCCGCTGGTCGTGCCCGAATGCAGCATCGTCGTGTTGCCCAGGCGCAGCGCGTTATGCGCCCAAGGCTGCCAGCACAGCAGCGCTTGGATGTTGTTGTTGGTCAACCCCGCGAGCTGCTCGGGCGGGGGCATATTGACGACCTGTAGCTTGGATTCGTCGAGCTTGTAGTGCTTGGCGAGGATATGCAGCGTCGCCGACGCGGTCGAACCCGCGAGCAGGCCGATGCGGATCTTGTAGAGATCCTCCGGTTTCGTCACGTTCGCGTCGTTGCGCACGACGAGTTGTTCGGCCTGCGTGGCGATGCAGTTGGTGCCCAGCACCACGGCCGGGACGCCCGAATTTGCCATCGAGATCGGCGGCAAATTGCCCGGCGTCCACAGCTGGATCTGATCGGCGATCAGCGCTTCGCCAGCAAGCGCGCCGCTGGTGAAGCTGGGTGTCGCGATGTCGGTGAAGCCCGCCTCGCGCAGCCAGCCTTTTTCCATCGCCACGATATGGGGTGCGAAAACGGGATCGAGGCCGAAGCCGATGCCGAGCTTGCTCACTTCGGGCTTGGCTTGTGCGTGCACGAAAGCGGGTGCGGCGAGCGCGGCGGTGGCGGTCATAACGAAAGTGCGTCGTTTCATGGTCTAGCCTCCCTTTTTGATTAAAGCGCGTGCCAGCGGCCGATCGTCCGGCCGATCAGCCGGGCGAGCTGGCGATCGGCGATCAGATTGACGATGCCGATCAGGAAAATGCCGAAGATGGAAACGCCGAGTTGGCCGAGCTGGCGGGCTTCCATCACCAGATGGCCCATCCCGCGTTCGGCGGCGATCAATTCGGCCGCGACCAACACGCCGAAGCCCAGGCCGAAGCCGATGCGCAAGCCCGTGGCGATATCGGGCATCGCGGCGGGGATCGCGACCTTGATCAGCAATCGCACGCCGTCCACGTCCATCGTGCGCGCGGCGCGCAGGATCACGGGCGGGATCGATGCCATGCCGCGCGCGGTCGCGGTGAACACGGGGAAGAACACGCCGATGACGATGACGAAGATCTTCGACGGCTCGCCCAGGCCGAACCAGACGATCGCGATCGGAATCCAGGCGAGCGGCGGGATCGGGCGCAAAATCTCGACGAAAGGACGCGCGACGAGCGCCACGGGCCGATACCAGCCGGCGGCGATGCCGAGTGCGATGGCCGCCCCCGCGCCGATGCCGAACCCGGCGAACACGCGCCACAGGCTCCACGCGACATGCTCGACCAGTTCGCCCGGCGGCAGGTGGACGATCGCCGCCAGGATCGCTTGGCTGGGCGCGGGCATGATCGACGGGTCGCGCCAGCCGAACCGCGCGGCGGCTTCCCACAGCGCCAGGAAGAACGCGACGCCGAACCAGCCCGCATGCCGGGCGAAGAATGAATCGTCGCGCGTCATTTGGATTGTCCCTCGACCCGCGCTTGCCAGGGGATCAGCCAGGCTTCCAGCTTCGCCATCGCCGTCGTGATGGCAAGCCCGAACGCGCCGATGCACAACATGCCGACCATCGTGATGTCGGTGCGATAGAAGGTGCGCGCTTCCATGATCAGCGAGCCGAGGCCGCGGATCGTGCCGATCATCTCGGCCCCCACGATCACCATGAAACCGACGCCGAGCGCCACGCGCGCGCCCGACATCAAGCGCGGGGCGGCGGCGGGCAGGACCACGCGGCGGAAAATCTCGGCTTGCGGCGTGTCCATCGTACGCGCGGCGCGAATCAGAACGGGATCGACGAGCTTGACGGCGCCGATCGTCGCCGACAGCATCACCCAGAAGCAGCCATAGCCGATCAGGAAGATCTTCGACGCTTCGCCCGTGCCGAACCAGACGAGGGCGAGCGGCAACAGGCTGAGCGTCGCGATCGAACGGCAGAACGCGACGAGCGGCGAAGTCGCGCGATCGAGCAGCGGATAGGAACCGATCAGAATGCCGAGCGGGATCGCCAACGCCACGGCCATAATATGGCCCGCGAGAATACGCGCGATGGTGATCCCCGCATGCGTCCACAAGGTGATGCCTTGCGGGAAGCCGCGCGTGGCGAGATCGACGAAACTACCCGCGAGGCGGCTGGGCGGCGGAAATTGGATCGGGCGCAGCCAGCCTTGATCGGCGGCGAATTCCCAGATTCCCAGGAACGCCGCGAGCACGGCGGCGGGAACGAGCCAAGCCTGCGCCCGCGGGCTCAAGCCGGCCCTCCATGCAGATGCGACCAGATTTCGTCGTAGAGGGCGACAAGCGTCGGGTCGCTGCGCCGGCGCGGGCGCGGCAGATCGATGCGCCGTTCCAGCACGAAGCGGCCGGGGCGCGGGGCCATCACCAGCACGCGATCGGCCAGGATCAAACCTTCCCAGATCGAGTGCGTGACGAACACGACCGTCTTGCGCCGTTGCGCCCAGACGCGCAGCAACTCGTCCTGCATTTCGTTGCGGGTGATTTCGTCGAGCGCGCCGAAGGGCTCGTCCATCAGCAGGATTTCGGGATCGAGCGCCAGCGCGCGCGCGATCGCCACGCGCTGCTGCATGCCGCCGGACAATTCGAACGGATATTTCTCGGCCGCCGCCGCGAGGCCCACGAGCGCGAGAAGTTCCAGCGCCAGCGCGTCGGCCGCGTCCTTCTTCATGCCGCGATTGACGGCGGCGAAGGCGATATTCGCCTTGGCTGTGAGCCACGGGAAGAGCGCGCCTTGCTGGAACACCATGCCCTTGCCCGCACCGGGGCCGGTGACCTTCTTGCCGTTGACGCGCAATTCGCCGCCCGACGGCGTTTCGAGACCCGCGATCAGATTGAGCAAAGTGGTCTTGCCGCAGCCGCTGCGGCCGAGCAGCACGACGAATTCGTTGGGCGCGATCGCAAGATCGACCTCGCCCAGCACCGGCGCGCCGGAATCGTTGGCGAAGACCTTCGCGAGTTTGGCGATTTCGATCATCGCGGCGTCCCCGTCATCTCGACGAAAATCGGGCTCGACCACGCGATCCCGCCATCCCATTGGCGCACGCGGAACCAATAGGCGTTCCAGCCCGGCTTCATGGCGCCGTCGCGGAACTCGCCGCGCCACGACGACGGCCCCAAATCCTTCGGCAGGAAACGCAGCTCGAGTTCGCGATGCGGGATTTCGTCGGCGAAAACGGCGGGGCCTTGGCGCAAACGCGCCACCGGCACGGTTGCGGAGATTTGCGGCGTGTCGATCGCCAGCGTCGCGTCGCCGGGGGCGGCGAGCGTGACGGTGATGCCGTCCCAATCGCCGCCGGTCGCCGAGCGCCACGCGATCTTTCGCGGCTCGACGCCGACGATACCTTCGTCGGGCGTGTCGAGCGCGTAGCCTTGCGGATCGGCGAATTCGCCGGCCGATAGCGTCGCGGCGCCGTCCCACACCATCCGCGCACGGGAAAAATTGCCCGGCGCCGTGGCGCCACGCCACGCGATACGCAGACGATCGGACAGTTCCGCGTTCTTGGCGTGCGGCTCGAAATGGTGGACGATCTCCGTGCCCCGGAAGATATCGATCGCTTCGATCGGCGCGGTGCCATCGATTTCGATCGACAGCAGCGGCGGGCGCTTGGCTTGAAACTCCGCGCCCATCTTTTGGCCGTCGGCGGAGAAGCGCAGCGCGATGCGGGCACCGTTGGTCGCGTAGCAATTGCGCGCATGAAGTGCCGCGAGCAGCGATTTGCGATCGAGGACGGGGATCGCTGCCGCCACCAAGCCGCCGCGCACATTGCGCACCGCTTGATGGCCGGGATGGCTGGCGCCGGGGCGGCCGTCCACGCCGTCGCTGCCGGCGGTCACCCCCATGCGATAGCCGCGCCGCAGCGCGTCGAGCACGAACCATTCCGACGTCGCATGCGTCGAATGGATCTCGATCAGGCGTTCGACCGACGGTTCGTGGCGCGACAGATCGGTCGTGCGGCCGCCGACATGCAGGCCGATGACGACATCGCTGCCGCGATACTTGGCGTGGAAATCCTCGGCCAGCGGCAAGTCGCTCGCGATGTCGGATTTGTCGTCCACGTATTCGTGGCTGCACCGCGTGATCGGCGCCGTATCGTCGGGGAAGAACAAGTTTCGGTCGCCGCCGCGCGCCGTATCGGCCGACCATTCGAGGCCGAGCAGGGTGACGAAACGGCCGGACTCGTTGTATTCGGCGGTGACGGTTTCCGTCTCCGTCCATTCCGGACCGGTCACCAGGAAGCAATTCGCCTGATGACTGGCGAAATCGATCCGCGCGAAGTCGCGCGCATGGCGGAAAAACGCGTCGACCGTCCGCGCCCCGCAACCGACCAGCGACTGGGCGTGGATATCGCCCCAGAAAATCCGCGTCGCGGGCGCCGTGGCATGAACGCGGATCGGGTTGGAAATCACGTGACCGAGACTGCCCGTTAGCTCCAAGCGATGCAGGCCGGGCGCGTCGATCGTCGCGCGCCAACGGCGGATGCCGGGCAGGTCGGGCAAGGGTTCGAGCTTCGCACCCGAAGGTGTCGGGCGTTCCGTCAATTCGGCCGGATTGCCCCATTCGTCGGCGATGCGATAGACGAGTTCGAAGCTTTCGCCCGCGACGATTTCGCTGGGCGCGATCAATTCGCCGACCGCCGCGCGCGCGGCGACGACTTCGACGTTCAGCACGTCGATCTCGATCCATTCGGCCTTCGCCGGGCGCACGCGCACCGACAAGGGCGACTGCTCTTCGATGAAGGTTTGCGCGCGGCCTTTGGTCGCGACCGAGATCGTCGCACCGGCGGGCAGGCCATCGGGAAGCTCGATCTCGAAAACATGATCGAAGGGATGCCAATCGATCGAGCGGCGCGTGCGCCAGCGATGCGGGCGCGACGGTTCCACGCGGATCGTGGTGAAACCGGGCTTGCCCGGCTTGTCGGTTTGCGGCGTATCCCAATCGCTGGGCCAGCGGCGGATCAGCGCGACCGCACCGCCCGGCGCCAAACCGTTGGGGCCGGCCGTGTATGTGACGGTCCATTCGCCGGACATGCCCGCGACGACCGGGGCGGGGCCGGACAACGCCGCTTTGCCATGCGCGCCGTCATGCGCTTGGGTGATCGGCAGGCCGCTCATCGCAGATCCAATCGATAGCGATAGACGTCGCCGCGCATCACCGCGCGACGAAACTCGCCGATACGCCCGTCGGGCAAGAAGGTGCGGCGTTCGATCTGGAAGACGGGTGCACCCGCTTTAATGCCGAGTTGGCGCGCGTCGAACGCGTTGCAGATCGCGGGCTCGATGAGTTCTTCCGCGCGCACCAGCGTAACGCCGTACTCGTCGCGCAGAATATCGACGAGATGGCGTTCGGTCAGATTGTGCTTGGCGAGGCCGGGGAACAACGCGGCGGGCAGGGCGCTGGTTTGCAGCGTGACCGGTACGCCGCCGGCGAAACGCAAGCGGCGCAGCATGACGACGCTGCGCTCGTGGCCCAAGCCCAGCGCCTTGGCGAGGACGGGATCGGCCTTGCGCGTCACGCAATCCAACACATGGGCGCCCGGATCGAGCGGCGGACCTTCGACGCGAAACTGCGAATAGGAGCCGACGACGCTGCCTTCGAATTTCGGGCGGCGCAGGAACGAGCCGCGGCCGGGATGGCGTTCGATCAGCCCGTCGCGGGCCAACTCCGCCAGCGCCTGGCGGATCGTGCCGCGGCTGACGCCGTAATGTTCGCAAAGGGCGGCTTCGGGCGGCAACTCGGCACCCGAGCCGAATTTGCCCGATGTCAATTGCAGCACCAGATTCTCATGGATCTGGATATGCATCGGCACGCGGTCGCCGCGCACGAACGGTTCCAGCACGACCGGTCCCGTATCGGATCCGTCGAGGCGCTGGGTTTCGGCGACGAGGCCGGAGGCGTCCGTTTTAAGCATCTTTACTCCCCATAATGTTTAGACATATAGTCATTTAAACATCCAGTCAAGGACGATCCGAGGAAGAAGGGTTTGGGAAATGCCCGCCGAAACGATCTTCGCCGTAAAAAACGGATCGTGGATATCGCCGCGATACGCAGCGCCGTCCGAATGGCGCTAGATCAATCCATCGCGATCGGCGCCACGCATCGGGCCGCCCTTATGCGCGATGCCGCGCTTATTGGCGGGGAAGCGCTCGGCGCAGACTTTGCGCAGTTCGGCGACCAAGCGACGGCAGGCCGGCGAGAGTTCCGTTCGTTTGCGCAAGGTCAAGCCCACCGGCCGATGCCAATCGAGCCAGCCCGCCCCCGCCGGCACGACGCCGGCACATTCGCGCCCCGGCAACAATGTGACCGCGGGCAAGTAACCGAGGCAGTCGGTTTCGAGAATCATCGCACGCATGAAGGCGAGGGAGTTCGTCTCCACCGCCAGGCGCGGCGGCGCGATGCCATGTCCCTTCAACGCCAGTTCCAAACGCTGGCGCGTCACGATCGAGGTCGAGGGCAGAACCCAGCGATAGCGCTCGAGCTCCTTCTTCGAAGGATTGCGCTTGGCGGTCAACGGATGGCCCGGCCGGCAGGCGAGCACGACGCGATCGACGAACAGCGTTTCCTGTTCGAGATCCGAATCGTCGGGCTGATCGACGAGGTTGGAGATCACGACGTCGAGCTCGCCCGCGCGCAGCCATTCGAACAACCGGTCGTGCAGACCGCCGACGACGGTGACCTTCAGATCGTTGCGCCCGCGCAGCAATCGCGCGGTCGCGATCGGCAACACGCTGGCGATGACGCTGGGCGCCGAACCGATCGCGATACGCCCCTCGCGGCCGTCGCGGATCGCGCCGACCGTGCGTTCGGCCTCCGACACTTCCGACGCGATCGCGCGCGCATGGCGCGCGAACTCGCGGCCGAACTCCGTCGCCAGAACGCCATGCGGCGTGCGTTCGAACAATTTGACGCCGAGATAGCTTTCCAAACGGCGCAGGCTTTTGCTCAACGCGGGCTGGGAGATTCCCAGCACTTTGGCCGCACTCGCCAAGCTGCGATGGTCGATCAGCGCCACGACGTGACGCAATTGCTGCAACTGCATGAGTCCGTTCTCCGCGAAACGCCCTATAGCCAATGGTTATCGATCTGGGCCCACATGGTAGTTGTCGGACCCATCGTCAGGTGTCAAGGTCGCATACAACACAAGCGGCTGCGGCACCGAGACGAACGCTGGCGGCCGGAGGGAGCACGCCGGTGAACGAGCAGGACCGCAAGTCCGGCCTGGCGAAAGGTGACGCGACATTCGCGCTCGCCATGATCGCGGTCGCGTTATTCACGATGTGGGGCCTGCGCAACCAGCCCAAAGCGCCCTACGATCCCGTCGGGGCGGCGGCGGTGCCGTTCTGGACGGCCGCCTGCGTGCTGGCTTTGGCTATTTTCCTGCTCGCGCGCGTATTGCTGCGTCATTCGACGCGCGGGCACGCGCAAGCTTTGTTCACCGCCAACGAAGCGGTCGACGACACGTACTCGGTCGTGCCGTCCTTCTCCGTCTGGGCGGTGGGATTGTCGATCGCTTTCGTGGTGGTGATGCCCGTCGTCGGATTTATGGCGGCGTCGATCGTCTACATGCTCGCCTTGGGCTGGGTGCTGAGCGTGCGCACGCCGCGCGCGTTGCTGATTCTCGCGGTTGTCGCGGTGGTGCTCGGTGCGGGGATCGATCTTGGATTTCGCGCGATGCTGATCGATCTACCGTAGGGCCGCGCCGATGGATCTCGCACAGGCCTTTCTGCACGTTCTTTCGCCCAGCCCCTTGATGCTGCTGTTGCTCGGCACGTTCATGGGCATCGTCGTGGGCGCGTTGCCGGGATTGACGGGCGGGGCGTTGCTCGCTCTTTCGCTGCCCTTCACCTATCGCATGGCCAGCGCGGACGGCGTGATCTTGATGACGTCGATCTATGTCGGCGGCATCTCGGGCGGTTTGATCACCGCGACGCTGATGCGCATTCCGGGCGAACCGTCGGCGGTCGTCACCACGCTCGACGGCTTTCCGATGGCGCGCGGCGGCAGGCCGGGGCGCGCGCTGGGGCTCGGCATTTCCGCGTCGCTGATTGGCGGTGCCTTGTCGTGGCTCGCATTGGTGCTGCTGTCGCCGTGGATGGTGCGCTTGGCGCTGGTCTTCGGGCCGTTCGAGAATTTCGCGCTCGTGTTCATGGCGCTGGTGCTGATCGCGACGTTGAGCCAGGGCTCCGTCACGAAGGGCTTGCTCGCGGGTTTGTTCGGCATGTTGGTGTCGTATCCGGGCGTCGACGAGACCTCCGGCCAGTTGCGCCTGACCTTCGGCTTCAACGAAATGGCGGGCGGGTTCAGCCAACTCGCCGTCATTTTGGGCGCCTTCGCGGTCAGCCAGGTGCTGGGCGATGCGATGCACGCGCGCCAGCGCTTCGACCGGCTCGATCCCAGTCTGCGCGGCATTTTCCTGTCGCCGGGCGACTATATCAAACAGGGCTGGAACATCCTGCGCTCGTCGATCATCGGCATCTGGATCGGCATGTTGCCCGGCGTGGGGGCGAGTGTGAGTTCCATCGTCGCCTATTCGACCGCGAAGAATCTGTCGAGGACGCCGGAGAAATTCGGCACCGGCTTCGACGACGGCATCGTCGCGGCCGAAACCGCGAACAACGCGAATACCGGCGGTGCATTGATCCCGATGATCACGCTGGGCATTCCCGGCAGCCCCGCCGCGTCGATCCTGCTGGCGGCGTTACTGATGCATAACATCCAGCCGGGCCCGACATTGTTCACCAATTCGCCCGACGTGGTCGGCGCGTTGATGGCCTCGCATCTTCTGTCCCACATCGCGATGTATGGGATGATGATCCTGGGCTGCATCTGGATCGCGCGGCTGATGTACGTGCCGCGCGCCTATATCCTGCCCGCGATCATGGTGTTGTGCGTGATCGGGGCGCTGGCCGAGAACGGGCGCCTGTTCGACGTATGGACGATGCTCGCCTTCGGTATCGTCGGGTTCCTGTTGGAACTCGCGTCCGTGCCGCTGGGGCCGTTCGTCATCGGTTTGATCCTCGCACCGCTCGCCGAAGGGCAATTGCGCGCCGGCCTGATGGCGACCGACGGGTCGATCTGGCCGCTGTTCCAGCGCCCCATCGCGGTCAGCTTCTTCGCCGTCGCGATCGCGATGTTCATCTGGCCGCTGTGGCGCGATTTGCGCCGCCCCCGCATCCCCGCAACCCAAAACGGATAACAAATAGGGAGACATCCATGCGCCGCAGAAGCTTTATTGCCGGAACCGCTGCCGCCACGTTCGCGGCATCGGGCGTTGCGCCCGCTTTCGCGCAAGCCTATCCCGACAAGCCCATCCGTATCGTGGTGCCCAATCCGCCGGGCGGCAGCGCCGATTATATCGGGCGCTTCTTCCAGACGCCGCTGCAACGCATTTTGGGCCAGCCCGTCTCCGTCGCCAACGTGGTCGGCGGCGGCACGTCGATCGGCAATCGCCAAGTGCGCGATGCGGCACCCGACGGTCACACCGTTCTCGCCGTCCATCAGGCGCTGCTGACCGCCGCCGCGCTGAAGGTCATGGATTTCGGTCCCGAAGCGTTCGCGAAAGTCGCGCAGGTCGCGGCCGAGTACGTGACCGTCGTCGTCAATCGCAAGGCGCCGTATCAGGATCTCAAAAGCTTCCTGGCGGCGGCGAAAGCGGGCGATTTGCGCGCGGGCGTGCAGATCGGCGCCATCAACCATTTCCTGTTTCTGTCGCTGGCGGACAAGACGGGCGTCAAGTTCCGCTTCGTCAACACCGGCGGCGGCGGCCCGACGCGCACGGCGCTGGCCGGCGGCCATGTCGATTGCGCGTTCCTGACGGTCAACGAAGCCAAGCCGCTGGTCGATTCAGGCGATCTCACCATCGTCGCGATCTTCGCGCCGCAACGTCTGCCGAGCTGGCCGAACCTCGCCACCGCGCGCGAGCAGGGCACCGATCTGCTGCTCAATCTGAATTACTGGTGGTGGATGCCCAAGGCCACGCCCGCGGCGCGCGTCGACCGCTTCGCCGAAGCGTTGCGCGAATCGATGAAGGACCCCGAGGTGGTCCAGAAATTCGCCGAGTTCAACATGAGCGCCGCGTTCATGAAGGGCGCCGAGTTGGAGGCCGAGATCAACCGCCAGTACGAGGAAATGAAGGCGCTGGCGGCCCGCAACAACGTGACCGCCGGTTAACCGGCGGCGCAATCCGAAAAGGGAGAAGACGCATGTTCACCACCAATCGCCGCGAAGTTCTAATGGGCGCGGGCGCCGTTACGGCGCTTTCCTGGGTCCCCGGTGCCCGCGCGCAAGCGACCCGCCAAGTGCCGTTCACCATCGTCATCAACAACTCGCCCTGGTTCGACGGCTTCCGCGGCGCGGTCGAAGCCTACGAGAAGGACACCGGCAATAAGGTCAATCTCGACGTCAATCCGTTCGGCGGCAGCTTGGAAAAGCAGCGCGCCTCGGTGCGCGCGCGCGACGGCATGTTCGATCTGTTGATCATGAACGGCCTCTACTATCAGGAAATGTACCATGGCGGCTTCCTGAAGCCGATCAACGAGATCGACGCGAACTTCAAGCTCGATCCGCAGATGATCCGTTACGACAACACGGTCTTCTGGAACGAAGGGAACAAGACCCACGACCCCAACGGCAAGCTGATGAGCGTGCCGGTCAACGGCAACATTCCGCTGCTGCTGTATCGGGCCGATCTCTATGCCGAGCATAAACTGACCGTGCCGACGACGTGGGACGAACTGCTCGCCAACGCCAAGAAGCTGCACAATCCGCCGCGCATGTACGGCATCGTGCAGCGCGGTGCACGCGGCAACCCGAACGACATCTCCTACGATTGGTGGCCGTATCTCTACAGCTTCGGCGGCAAGCTGTTCGCCGACGAGCCGAAGGGCGATTACACGATCACGATCAACAGTCCGGCGGGCAAGGAAGCGCTCGACTTCTATATCCGCATGGCGAAGGAAGCCGGCCATCCTCAAACCGGCGGTCTCGCCCAGGCGCAGATCATCCAGAACCTCGCCACCGGCCGCGCTGCGCACGCGCTGCTGGTGATCGCGGCATGGGCGCAGCTCGACGATCCCACCAAATCGGCGGTGGTCGGCAAGATCAACGCGGCGCGCGTGCCCGGCTCGGCCAAGGGTAAGCCCGCCCCGGTGCTCGGCCACTGGCTCGGCGGCATTCCCAAAAACGTGCCCGCCGACCGTCAGCGCGCCGCCTTGGCGTTCCTCAACTGGTTCCAGACGCGCGACGCGCAGATGAAGTATCTGGCCGCGGGCGCGCCGCCGGTCCGCCAGGACGTGCTGTCGGATCAGCAATTGTGGCGGGATCCGAAGAACCGCTGGATGAAGGCGATGGCCGACAGCTCCGACTACGTCAATCTGATGTGGAGCGTGCCGGAAGGCTCGCAGATCGGCGACGTGCTGGAGCTGCGATTGAACCAGGCGGTGATCGGCGAGATGACGAGCGCGCAAGCGCTTAACGCGATCGCCGACGAGTGCCACGCGATCATGCAGCGCGCGGGCTACAAGACCGGCAAGCTTGCCGCACTCTGAGAAACGAAACGGAACGCCGCCGGTCCCCGGAAGGGATCGGCGGCCGCCGCCATCGGATTGGATTGTTATGGCTTCGAGACGCGCGACACACGACACGCTTTGGCGGCGCATCGCCCTGACGCCGACCATCTTGGTCTTCTTGGCGATGTCGATTCTGCCGACGCTCAATCTGATGGCGATGAGCGTCAACGAAATCACCTGGGTCGACGGCAAAGCCGTCTGGTCCTATGTCGGCTTCACGCATTACGCGCGTCTGGCGGAAGACACGCTGCTGATCGCGGGTTTGAAGAACACCGCGATCTTCGCGATCGTCGGCGTGGCGATCCAAGTCCTGCTCGGCTTCCTGTTGGCCTGGGCGGTCAGCCGCATCGCGCGCGGACGGGTTCTCTACCGCACGATCTTCATTCTGCCGATCCTCGTGCCCGGCATTCTGATCGGCGCCGTCTGGAAGCTGATGCTCAATTACGATTTCGGCCTCGTGAACGGTTTCATCGGCGTGTTCGGCTTCCACCCGGTCGATTGGCTGGGCACGCGGGCCTGGGCGCTGCCCTCGGTCATCATGGTCGATATCTGGCACTGGACGCCGTTTTGCTTCCTGCTGCTGCTGGCGGGTTTCGAATCCCTGCCGCAGGACGTGCAGGAAGCCGCGCGCGTCGACGGGGCGGGCACGTGGGCCGAGATGCGTTACGTGTTGATCCCGATGATGATGCCGGTGATCGCGGTGACGTTCCTGTTCCGGCTCGTCACCTCGCTGAAGGTGTTCGACGAGATCTATCTGCTGACGGGCGGCGGGCCGGGCTCGGCGACCGAAGTCATCAGCTACACGATCTACCGCACCTTCTTCACGCAAGACCGCATGGGCTACGGCTCGGCCATGTCGGTCGCGGTGCTGTTCTTCATTTCCTTGACGATGATCGGCGTGCTGATGGCCGGGCGGCGCGGAAGGAACGCGACATGATGCCGTTCGAAAAACGGGTGGTGCCGTTCTTCCACCTTTTCCTGATCGTGATCGCGATCTTCGTTCTGGTCCCGTTCGTGTGGATCATCGCGGCGGGGTTCAAAACGCAGATTTCGTTGCTGCAGGGCGAAATCTTCTTCACGCCGACGCTGGCGAGTTTCCGCGAAGTGCTGTTCTCGCGCACGACCGAGTTCATGGACAACACCTTCAACAGCCTGGTCGTCGCCACGGCGAGCACGATCGGGATCTGTTTCGTGGCGACGCTGGGCGGCTACGCGATCGAGCGCTTGGGCACGTCGCGCTTGGTCGTGCATGCGCTGCTCGGCTGGGCGATCGTCTTCCACATGGTGCCGCCGATCACGCTGGTCGCGGCGTGGTTCCCGCTCTATCGCGAGCTTGGTCTCGACAACACGTATTTCGGCTTGGCGCTGGCGCATGTCGCGGTGCATCTGCCGATGGCGTTGTGGCTGATGGCGAATTTCGTGCGCGAAGTGCCGGTGGAGCTGGAGGAAGCCGCGCGGATCGACGGCTGCTCCACGCCCTATCTGATCTGGAAGGTGATCGTGCCGCTGGTCGCGCCCGGCCTCGCCGCGACGGCGATCCTGACCTTCATCTTCAGCTGGAACGAATTCGCCGTGGCGCTGAACCTGACGGCGAAGCAAACCGCGACGATTCCCGTCGCCATCGCCAAGTTCGCGCAAGGCTACGAGATCAAATACGGCGAAATGGCCGCGACGGCAGCACTTTCGCTGGTCCCGGCGCTGGCCTTCCTGCTGTTCGGCCAGCGCTACATCGTGAAGGGTCTGACGACGGGGGCCGTGAAGTAATGCCGACTTTATTCGGGGAGAAACTGACGCGACGCGAGTTCGAGCGTCGCGTGGGGATGACCCGCCAAGTGGCGGGCGTGGAAGCGGTGGCGTTCGACGACGGTCCCGAGCGCGGCGTGCGTGTGCTCGAATTCCGCACCGGTGGCGGGCTCGAATTCTCGGTGCTGATCGATCGATCGATGGATATCGGCCGCTTCGATTGGCGCGGCACGCCCTTCGCCTGGCAATCGGGTACCGGCTTCCGTAGTCCCGCTTATCTCGATCCCGAGGGCGAAAACGGCACGGGCTTCATGCGCGGCTTCTCGGGGCTGCTGTGCACTTGCGGCGTCGATCATATCCGCCAACCCGATCGTGGGCCCGCGGATCATTTCGATCTGCCGTTGCGCAAGGAAATCGCCTATCCGATGCATGGCCGCGCGGCATTCCAGCCCGCGCGCCTGACAGGCTATGGCGAGATTTGGGACGGCGACGAATGCACCTTGTGGTGCGAAGGCGTGGTCGTCCAAGCCCATTCGATGGGCGAGCATCTGACGCTGACGCGCCGGATCGAAGCCAAAATCGGCGGCCGCGAAATGCGCGTCGTCGATACGGTCGCCAATCGCGGCTTCGCGCGCACGCCGCATATGATGCTCTATCACATCAACATGGGCTGGCCGCTGTTGGACGCGGGCGCGCGTTTCGCCGCCCCGATCCGCGCGACGCGCGCCGCGAACACGCCGCGCGAATCCCAGCAGAGCGGATATCGCACGCAAGCCGGTCCCACACCGCGCTTCGTGCAGCAGGTCTTCGATCACGACGTCGTGCCCGACGCCAAAGGCCGCGTGCCCACGGCGTTGATCAACGATGCGCGCGGGATCGGCTTCATGGTCGAGTACGACGCCAAGCGCTTTATCTGCCTGCAACAATGGCAGGGCTTGGGCGAGGGCGTGTACGGCTTCGCGATCGAACCCGCGACGTCGCATTGGGGCGACCGTACCCAATCGGCGAAGGACGATGAGATCGTGTGGCTGGAGCACGGCGAAGAACGCGTCTACGACACCGTTCTCGCCGCGATCGACGGCAAGGACGCCATCGCCGCGTTCGATGCGCGCGTCGCCGCCTTGCATCCCCAGATGACCGACGAATTTCCCGTCCGTACCGCCCAGCCGGCGGCCGGACCCTACGTCACCACCTTGCCGAGGAAACGATGAGCGAGCCAGCGAACGTCCTTTTCATCCTGTCGGACGAACACACCCGCGACGTGTCGGGCTGCTACGGTCACAAGATCGTGCGCACGCCGAATATCGACAAGCTGGCGGCGCGCGGCACGAAATTCACCGCCGCCTACACCAACTGCCCGATCTGCGTGCCCGCGCGCGCGAGCCTGCATACCGGCACGTATGTCGCGGAAAACGGCTGCTGGGATAATGCGCATCCCTATGACGGCACGCGGCGCAGCTGGGCGCATCGCCTGCGCGACGCGGGCCACGAGGCGATGTCGATCGGCAAGCTGCATTTCCGCTCTGCCAAGGACGACAACGGTTTCACCGAGGAAGTGATCCCGCTGCACGTGGTGGACGGGCAGGGCGATCTGCTGGGCCTCATCCGCCGTCCGAAAGCCGCCGCGCGCGGCGGCATGCCCGATCTCGCCAAGGCCGCGGGGCCGGGCGAGTCGACCTATGCCAAGTACGATCGCAATATCCGCGACGGCGCTATCGAATGGTTGAAGACGCGCGCGCCCGCGCTGAAGAAGCCGTGGTGCCTGTTCGTGTCGTTCGTGAAGCCGCATTTCCCGCTGATCGCGCCGCCCGAATTCTTCGCGATGTATCCGCCGGAAAGCTTGCCGAGGCCGCGTCTTTACGGGCCCAACGACTATCCGACGCATCCGTCGGTGAAGGCGTTGCGCGAGTGCATGAGCTACGACGATTTCTTCACGCCGGAGAAAGTGAAGATCGCGCTCGCGGCCTATTACGGCATGGTCAGTTTCCTTGACGACAATATCGGCCGCGTGCTGTCGGCGTTGTCGGAAGCGGGGCTCGCGGGCAACACGCGCGTGATCTATTCGACCGACCACGGCGACAATCTCGGCACGCGCCATATGTGGGGCAAGTCGATCCATTACGAGGAAGCCGCCGCGATCCCGATGATCGTCGCGGGGCCGGGCGTGCCCGAAGGCAAGACCTGTACGACGCCCGTCACGCTGGTCGACGTCTATCCGACGATCGTCCAGGCGGCCGGTTTGCCGTTCGATGCGACCGAGAAGGCGCTGCCCGGCAAGTCGTTGGTCGATCTCGCCAACGCGAAGTCGGATCCCGAGCGCGTCGCCTTGGGCGAGTACCACGCCGCCGGTTCGATCACCGGCATGTTCATGATCCGCAAAGGCCGCTGGAAATACATCCATCATGTCGGCTTCCGGCCGGAGCTCTACGATCTCGAGACCGATCCGGGCGAGACGAAGGATCTGGGCGAGAGTGCCGCGCATGCGCAGACGCTGCGCGAGATGGAAGCGGAACTGCGCAAGATCGTCGATCCGGACGCGGTCAACGCGCGCGCCTTTGCGGATCAGGAAGCGAAGATCGAGAAATTCGGCGGCCGCGATGCGCTGATCGCGCGCGGCGATTTCGGCTATTCGCCGGCCCCGGGCGAGAAGCCGGTTTTCGCGACGCGCATCGAGGCGTGAACATGACCAAGAAGAAGCCGAATATTCTGTTCATCACCTCGGACCAGCAGCGCGGCGATTGCTACGGATTCGAAGGCCGAAAGGTGCGCACCCCGCATCTCGACATGCTTGCCGCCGGGGGCACGCGTTTCTCGGCCTGCATCACGCCCAACGTGGTGTGCCAGCCGTCGCGCGCGTCGATGCTGACCGGCTTGCTGCCGCGCACGCATGGCGTGGCCGATAACGGCATCGATCTCGAAGAATCTGTGGGTCTCGACGGGTTCGCGGGCACTTTCGCGAAGGCGGGCTGGCGCACCGGCTTCATCGGCAAGGCGCATTTTTCGACTTTCCACACCTTCAAGCCGACCGGGCGGCCGGAATGCCGCACGAGTTCGCAGGAATACGGCGGCGACTGGCACGGGCCCTATATGGGTTTCCAGCATGTCGACATGATGATCGCGGGCCACAACATGTTTCTGCCGCAGAAACCGCCGCAGGGGCTGAATTACGAAGCCTGGTATCACAAGGACGGGCGCGGGGATCTTCTCGACAAGCTGTTCTTGACCAAGCTTGGTGCCGATGTGGGCGCGGCACAGACGTGGAACTCGGCGCTGCCGCCCGCCTTCCATAACTCCACCTGGATCGGCGACCGGACGATCGACTTCATTCGCGACAACAAGGATGGTCCGTGGATCGCCTGGGCGTCGTTCCCCGATCCGCACCATCCTTTCGATGCGCCCGCCCCCTGGTGCTATTTGCACCATCCCGATGACGTCGATCTGCCCGAACACCGCACGCTCGACCTCGACCGGCGGCCGTGGTGGCATCGCGCCAGTCTGGAAGGCGTGCCCAAGCTCGACGATCCGGAGCTGCAAGCCTTCCGCGCCAAGCAATCGCGCACGCCGGCGCAAAGCGATCTGCAATTGCGCCATCTGATCGCCAATTACTACGGCATGATCTCGCTGATCGACCACAATGTCGGCCGCGTCATGCTGGAACTCGAACGCCTGGGCCTCGACAAGGACACGATCGTCGTCTACTCGACCGATCACGGCGATTGGCTGGGCGATCACGGGCTGCTGCTGAAGGGCCCGATGCATTACGAAGGCCTGCTGCGTTTGGGGTGCATCGTCAGCGGCCCCGGCGTGCCCAAGGGCAAAATCGTGCCGCATCCGGTGTCGACGCTCGACTTCCCCGCGACGTTTTACGATTACGCGGGAATTTCGGCGCCGCGCGCGATCCATTCGCGCAGCCTGCGTCCGCTGGTCGAAGGCGATGCGACGCGCGATTTCGCGTTCAACGAATGGGACCTCAATGCCTCGCGCTGCGGCGTGGAGTTGAAGCTGCGCACCGTGCGCACGCGCACCCATAAGCTGACGCTGGAATTGGTGAGCGGGGCGGGCGAGCTTTACGACCTGTCGGCCGATCCCACGGAAATGGACAATCGCTTCGGCGATCCGGGTGCGGCCGCGATTCAGCGCGAGCTGACCGACATGATCCGCAGCCGTCCCGACGACGCGCGCGAGCCGCCGATCAAGCCGGTGGGCATGGCATGATCGAACGCGACATCGTTCTGACGACGCAGGACGGTGCGATGCCGTGCTTCGTCGTCCACCCGGACGAAGGCGGGCCGTTCCCGGTCGTGCTGTTCTATATGGATGCGCTCGGCATTCGCGAGGAACTGCGCGACATGGCGCGCCGCTTCGCGTCGGCCGGTTACTACGTCATGCTGCCGAACCTGTTCTATCGCGACGGCGGCCCGTCTTTCGACGCGGCTCCCTTGGCGCAGGACAAGCTCGACCCGCTGATGGTCAAGCTCAACGACGCGACGACCACGGCGATGACGACGCGTGACACGGCCGCGTTGGTCGATTTCGCCGCGAAGGATAAGGCGGCGAAGAAGATCGCCGCCGCCATCGGCTATTGCATGGGCGGGCGACACGCGATCGCGGCGGCCGCTTCCTATCCCAAGCTGGTGCGCGCCATCGCGTCGATGCATGGCGGCAGGCTGGTGACCGACGCGCCGGACTCGCCCCATCGCCAGATCGCGAAGATCGACGCGGAAGCCTATTTCGGCTGGGCCGATAACGATCCCGTGGCGCCGCAAGCCCACATGACCGCGATCGCCGAAGCGTTGAAAGCGCGCGGGTTGCCCCATCGCATCGAACTGCATGACGGGGCGCTGCACGGTTTCACTTTTCCCGAACGCTATTGCTATCACAAACGCGCCGCCGAGCTCGTCTGGGCGCGGTTGTTCGCGCTGTTCAAGCGCGCTCTCGAACGCCCCGCACATCAGGAGAAATAAGTATGCTTCGCTTCGCGTTGATCGGCTGCGGCGGATTCTCCCGCCGCTATCATCTGCCCACGCTGCTCGCCGACAAGGATCTCAAGATCGCCGGCATTTTCGATCCGTTCCCCACGAAGCCGGTCGAGGAGATCGCCCAGGCGACGGGCGCCAAGATCGTCAAGAAGATCGAGGATCTGCCCGACGCGGACGCCGCCCTCGTCACCACGCCGCATACGCTGCATGGCGGCCATATCGCGCAGGCGGTGGCCCGCGGCTGGGCGACGCTGGTCGACAAGCCCTTCGTGATGAAGGCGGCGGAAGGCGATCCGTTGGTCGCCGACGTCGCCAAGCGCAAGCTCGTCAACGCCGTCGCGTTCAACCGGCGTCTCGATCGCGGCTGTTTGCGCGCGCGCGAGATCCTCCGCGCGGGCGGCATCGGTCAAGTGCGCTTGGTCCAGACCGTGCAGCTCGGCTACGAGCGCGCGGGCTGGTTCCTTGATCCGTCGCTGGGCGGCGGCGGGGCCTATACGGGCCGCGCCACGCATATGGCCGATATCGTGCCGTGGCTGATCGACGCCAAGCCCACGAGGCTGCGCAGCCGCGTGCGCCCCGGTCCCGCCGGCGGTATCGATCGCGGCGGATTCATCGATCTGGAATTTCCCGGCCTCGAATGCCAGATGGCTTGCATCGACGACGGCTGGCATATGTGGGACGAACTGCGCATCTTCGGCGAAGACGGGCTGATCGAGTTGCGCCGTCCGCTGAACATGCCCACCGGCTGGCACATGGTGTGGCAGAGCAAGCGCGGCGATGCGCGCGAGGAATTGGTGGCGGGGCCCAACGAAGGCGGGATCACGACGCAGTTTCTGGCGGCGGTGCGTAACGGTTCGGGCGTCGCGTGCAGTTTCGCCGACGCGATGCTGTCGGTGCGCATCATCGAAGCGGCCTTCGCCTCGGGTGCGGCGAACGCAAAAACCATCGAACTGAACTGAGGGTGCGATGACCGCGACGATCAAACACGTGCGCGCCTTCACGGTGCGCGGCGGCGGGGCCGATTATCACGATCAGAAAGGCGGCCACTGGATCGACGGGCAGATTTCGACACCGATGTCGAAATATCCCGAATTCCGGGCGACGCGCAGCTCCTTCGGCCTCAACGTGCTCGGCACGCTGGTGGTCGAGGTGGAGGCGAGCGACGGCACGACCGGCTTCGCGGTCACGACGGCGGGCGAAGTCGGCGCGTTCATCGTGGAGAAGCACCTCGCGCGCTTCCTCGAAGGGCGACCGGTCACCGAGATCGAGAAAATCTGGGATCAGATGTATTTCTCGACTCAGTATTACGGCCGCAAGGGCGTGGTGCTGAATACGATCTCTGGCGTGGATCTCGCCTTATGGGATCTGCTCGGCAAGCTGCGCGGCGAGCCCGTGCATGCGCTGCTCGGCGGGCCGGTGCGCGACGAATTGACGTTCTACGCGACGGGCCCGCGCCCCGATCTCGCCAAGCAGATGGGCTTCATCGGCGGCAAGCTGCCGCTGCGCCACGGGCCCGCCGAGCGCGAGGAAGGCTTGCATAAGAACATCGCGGCGCTGGCGCAGATGCGCGAACGCGTCGGCCCGGATTTCTGGCTGATGTTCGATTGCTGGATGAGCCTCGATCTCGACTACGCCACGCGGCTTGCCAAGGCCTGCGGCGAATACGGGCTCAAATGGATCGAGGAAGCGCTCTCGCCCGACGATTACTGGGGCTACGCCGCGCTGAAGAAAGCCGTGCCGACCGGTATGCTGGTGACGACCGGCGAGCACGAGGCGACGCGCTGGGGCTTCCGCATGCTGCTGGAGATGGGCTGCTGCGACATCATCCAGCCGGACGTGAATTGGTGCGGCGGCATGACCGAGATCATCAAGATCTCGGCGCTGGCCGACGCGCATGGCGCGCTGGTCGTGCCGCACGGATCGAGCGTCTACAGCTATCATTTCGTCGCGACGCGCCATAACAGCCCGTTCGCCGAATTCCTGATGATGGCGCACGATGCCGACAAGGTCGTACCGATGTTCCATCCGCTGCTGTTGGACGAGCCCGTGCCCGAGAACGGCCGCTTGAAGATGTCCAAACTCGACAAACCGGGCTTCGGCGTGCGCCTCAACCCCGCGTGCGAGCTGCACCGGCCCTATCCGCGCTGAGGCTTTTCCCGCAGGTCGAAGCTCGATCTGCGGGAAACCTCATTCCTAACGAACTGATTTCGCGCGATGCCCGCGTATGCAGACATTGTCGGGCGCGCAACGATCCGCCGCCTTGAAATTCCAAGCGATCACGGGCCGCGTAGATTCCGAGTCTGATCGGCCCGGCCTTCATATGCCTAGATTTTCCGGCGCGGTGTCGCATCGGCGCCACCGTCGCCGGACAAAGTCGGAAAGGCCGGATCGATGAAAATGGGACAGATTCTTGGGATTGCCGTCGCCGCCGTCGGTATCGTGCTGCTGGGCGTTGCTTACAACGCGACCGAGGCGCCCGTGGAGCAGCTGTCGAACACGCTGACCGGCCGCTATCGCGACGAAACGATGTGGTATTTCATCGCGGGCACCGCGTCGATCGTCACCGGCGGGCTGATGGCGTTGTTTTGGGATCGGCGCTGATCCGAAGCCACGATCAGCGCGGCTGGTATTTCTCGCGGAACTCGCGCGGCGAGATGCCGACATAGCGGCGGAACACCCGCGCGAAATATTGCGAGCTTTCGAAGCCGTTGCTGAGCGCGATCTCGGTGATCGGCTCGGCCGAGCGGGTCAAGCTCGCGCAGCTTTTCGTGATCCGCAGGCGGCGCAGATAGTCGATCGGCGACATGCCCATTTCGCTGCGGAAGACCGCATGCAAATGGCCGCGGCTGCAGCCCAGCCGGTCGGCGAGATCGCCGATGCTGACTTCTTCCGAGGAATTCGCGTTGAGGAAAACTTTCGCTTTCGCGACGAGCCGGTTGGTTTCGGCGCGCTCGCCGCGCGTGCCGCAGGTTTTCCAGAACTCCAGCATCACATTATGCAGCTTGGCGCGCAGATCGGAAACGATCAGGCGCCCGCCGCCGAACACGGCCGGATCGGCGAGCAGGCGCGCGAGCTCTGTAATCTGAACCTTGCAGCTTTCGTTGATGTCCCGGAGCAGCCGCCCCGTATTCAGCAACCCGCAAAACTCGGCATGCGCGTCCTTCATCAGCAGGGACGGGGCTTCGACCTCGTCCGGGCCCTTCATCAGAATCCACAGCGATTCCGACGGCGGGTAGATCGAGTTGAGGATGCGATGGCGCGCACCGGCCGGAAACACGACCGCTTGGCCGCCATTGGCCTGGACCAGATCGTGGTCGCCGACCTCCCAGCACGCTTCGCCTTCCATGACGAACACGACTTCGGGGCCGGTATGGCTGTCCCAGGAATCATTGGTGCGAACGGCGTCGCGGAAGCGGCAGAACCCGAACCAGCGCACTTCGGGAACGCCGAGGTCGAAACCCGAGATCCGGGGGTTTGTGTCGATGAGTTGCGATCCGAGCATGTGGCGTGAATCCGCTTCTATCCTATCCTTTGAGACCCGAATGCGTGACGCTTTCGATGATGAAGCGCTGGCCGATCAGAAACACGATGAATAGCGGCGTTACCGCCATCGTCACGGCGGCCATCAGCGCCGCAAGCGAAAAATCGCCATAGGCGTCGGCGAGCGATAGCAGGCCGACCGGCAGCGTCATCGTCTCCGCCTTGCGCGTCAGCACCAGCGGGAGCACGAAGTTGTTCCAGCTTTGGGTGAAGGTGATGATCGACAAGGCGGCGATCGGCGGCCCCATCTGCGGCAGCGATACTTTGAGGAACACTTGGAGATAGTTGGCGCCGTCGATCAACGCCGCCTCCTCGAGCTCGCGCGGTTGGTTCAACATGAATTGGCGCATCATGAACACGCCGAGCGACGAGGCGAGGCCCGGCAGGATCAGCGCCCAAATGGAGTCGAGAATTCCGGTCGCGGCGAAGCCGAAGAACAGCGGGACGAGCAATAGGCTCGGCGGCACCATGAAGCCCACGAGGCACAGCGCGAACAGCGTGCTCTTGCCCCGAAATTTGAGCCGCGCGAAGGCGAAACCGGCGGTGGCGCTGGTCAAGGCGACACCGGCGGTCGTCACCGCCGCGACCAGCAAACTATTCGCGTACATGCGCAGGAACGGGATCGGCGAATTCAAGACTTTGAGATAGGCATCGGCCGAAATCCGATCCGGCAGGAAGTTCGGCGGCAATTGATACGCTTCGCCGGTCGGGCGCATCGACGCGCTGAACATCCACAGGAAGGGCAGCAGCATCACGACGGCGCCCGCCGTCAGCGCGATGCAAACGGGTAGGTTGCGCCAATGCAGCGCCTGGGTCGCCGAGAACAGGCGGTTCCAATATTCGGGGCGGCGCGGTGCTGCGGCCATCAGCGTATCCATCGGCGGCTTATCCACATCTGCGCGGCGACGATGACCGCGATGACGATCAGCAGCGTGAACGCGGAGACCGCCCCCAGCGCCAGCTCGCCGGCGCCGAAGGCCTCGCTGAACATGTACATGACAACGCTGCGCGTCGCGTCGCCGGGGCCGCCATTGGTCAGAATGCGCATCGAATCGTAGACCTGCAAGCCGCCGATCGTCGCGTAGGCGACGCAAAACAGCAAAGCGGGCGCGATGCAGGGGATCGTGACGCTGACGAAGATCCGCACCGGCCCGGCACCGTCGACCTGGGCGGCCTCGCGCAATTCGCGCGGCACGTCCTGCAACGCGGCGAGCAGGATCAGCATGAAGAAGCCGACATGTTTCCAGACATCCATGATGACGACGGACGCCATCGCAATGCGCGTGTCGGTCAACCAGCCGACGGGCGGCAGGCCCAGAAGACGGATGTAGTAGTTGATCGCGCCGAGATCGAAATCGAACAGGAACTTCCAGATATAGGAAACGAAGGCCGTGGCGATCAGAACGGGCAGGAAATAGGCCAGGCGCAAGAAGTAGCGCAGCGCGCTGGGCAAGGCGCGGTCGAGCAAGCCCGCGAGCAGAAGGCCGAGCCCGACATTGCCGACGACCGCCATAGCGATGAACTGGAACGTGTTCAGGAACGTCTTCCAGAAACGCGCGTCCTCGAACACGTAGCGGAAATTGTCGAGGCCGACATAGGTCATGCCGAAGGTGAACCGGTCGATCTCCATCAGACAAAATACGGCCGTGGCGATCAGCGGCGCCACGAGGAAGGCGAGGAAACAGATCAACGCCGGCGTCAGGAACGCCATCGCCGCGATCTGTTCGCGCCAGGCGGCGCGGGTCATCGCACGGGCCCCCGCCCGCCGGGCGCGACGCGCCCGGCGGGATCGGTGCCGCGTTGGAAACGCCGTGGCCGCATTACTGGACCCGGCGCATCGCGCGCGTCAATTCGGCGTCGAGATCGCCGATCATCTTGTCGATCGCGACGTTGTTGGTCAGATAGAGTTCGACGTGACGCATGAAGATCTCCTCGACCTGGGAGAAGTTCGGCGGTGCGGCGATCGGCAGGGCGGATTTTGCGCTACCGTAGAACAGATCAGAGTTGTCGGGAAATGCCGCGAATTCGCCGGTCGTGGCGATCGAACGCAAGGCCGGGATCGAGCGCTTCGTTTCGGCGTATTGGACCTGGGCGACTTGTCCGGTCAACTCTTTGACCAGTTCCCAAGTGAGATCGGGATTCTTCGTGGCTTTCGTAATGCCGAGGCCGCCGACGCCGAACACCGTCACATCCTTGCGCTGATAAGGCATCATCGTCACGCCGACGTTCTTGAGCCCGTTCTGGAGCAATAGCGGGACCGGCCAATGACCGGCCGAGATCATCGCGACTTGCTTGGCCACGAATTGCGGCTCGCCGGTGCCGCGCGCGAAATTCGGCGCGATCTTATGCTTGTGGATCAGGTCGTTGAGGAAGACCATCGATTCCTTGAACTTCGGATCGCGGATATTCGATTCCTTCCAGCCGGATTTCAGCTTGTCGGTATCGTTGGTCAGGAACCACGGCGCGATGCCGAAGTTATATCCCGGAACGAAATAGCCGTACTGCGTGACCTGACCGGAAGCGTCGCGCTTGGTCAGTTTCTGCGCGGCCTCGAGGAATTCGGTCCACGTCCAGCTCTTCTTGGGATAGGCGATGCCGGCGGCGTCAAACATGTCCTTGTTGTAGAACACCACGACGTTGTTCCAGTTGGTCGGGAAGAAGTAGAGCTTGCCGCCGGTCGCGTCCGACATTCCTTTCAGCAGATTGGGTTCGATATCGGCCAGCAACTCCTTGGCGCTGCTGTCGCGCGCGATCACTTCATCGAGCGGCAGGAACAGGTTCCTGCTGGCGACGGAGGAGAAGCCCTCGATCGCGACTTCATAGATGTCGGGCACGTCGCCCGACGCGACTTGATTCATGAACCCGCTGATATATTCGCCCCATTCGCCGAGCGGCTTCCACTGCACCTCGACCTTCACGTTGGGATAGCGCGCGTTGAAGCGCTTGATGCCGGCCTCCGTCACCGCGACGATCGACGGATTGGTGCGCTGATAGAGCTTGATCGTTCCCGTCGTATCGGCCGGCGGCGCGGCAAGGGCCGCCCCGGCATAGGCCGACAGGGCGAGAGCCGCCGCCGTCAGTAGCTTTTTCATGGTTTCCTCCGGGTTTTCTTGTTTGTCGTCGTTACGCGATTACAAATCCGCGATCTCGGGCAGGTCGCCCACGCCGATCGCGGCACTGTCGATGCGCAAGGTCGATCCGGCGCGCAGTTCGATCGGCGCGAAGTTAAGCGCCGCGTTGGCCGTATCGTGGCTCGACGCCAGCGCCTTGCCGTCGAGCGTGGCGCGCGCGCCGCGCGGCGCACCGCCCTGCAAGCGAAGCGCGCGCAGGTTCAACGTCCCTTCGCTGACCGAGAGCTCGAAGCGCTTCTCGGCGAAGTGCGCTGTGCCCCAGGCGGCCCCCGCCGACCAGAACGTGCGGAAGGCCGCACCCGAGCGGACCTTCGGCGCGAAGCCGATCAATCCGATGGTCGCGTCGAATTCGAATCCGGACAGCGCCAGCAATCCGGCATAAGCCGCCATCGATCGCGCGTAGTTCGATCCGCATTCCATTTCGTTCCACGGATTGCGGTTATGGCCGCGATAGCGGTCGCGCACGGCGGCGAAGACCCGCACGCCGTCGGCGACATTGCCGATTTGCATCAGCATCGAGCCGAACTGATATTCGCAGCCATGGAAAGTCTCTTGCGAATAGGGGACCGGGATCGTCGGACGGCGAGCACCCTTCGGCCATTCGCAAACCACGGTGCCGCTTTCGTCCTCGAGGCCGAAGACGCGGCAGGGATTGACGACGTCGCCCATGCGCTCTTTGAAATTGAGGCGCATGATCGCGCGCATCGCCTTGTCGACCTTCGCGGGCTCGTAGATGTCGCCCAGGCCGTAGATATTGGCGTGCCATTGCGCGAGGACCTGGTCGATCAAGCAGCCTTCGCCGATCTGGTACTTCACTTCGCCGTGCTCGGCGCTCCAATAGATATCGGTCATCGAGCCGACCAGGACGGGATTGACCGGCCCATCGTTGAACGCTTTGACCTGTCCCAGATCGTTGAGATCGACGCGGTGGTAGAAATACTCGCCGTTAAACAGATGCTCGTTCATCCAGGCCTTGCCCTTGGCGAAGATGGCTTCGTATTCGTCGGCGGTCGCCGTTTCGCCCAGATGGCGGGCCATCTTGGCGCCGGCGATCAACGCGCCGAGATAGAAGCCGGTGAGCCAGGAATTCGGCCCGAACAGCTCCATATCCAGCGTGTGGTGTTGAGCACCCCATAGAACGCCCGTCTTCTCGGGATCCCAGCGATCGTGATTGCCGGGATGCCACGCGAATTCGATCGCGCGTTTGACGGTCGGCCAGTTCTTGCGCAGCCACGCGTCGTCGCCGGAGAGTTTCCAGTCGCGATAGGTCTTCATCACGTTGCCGAATTGGCCGTCGGCGCAGGGCCGCACGTCGAAGCGGCCCACGCCTATCGGCAAGCATAGGCGGAACGACATGCCGCCATTCGCGGGGTCCATGTTGTGCGCGAAATCGGCGTCGCGCATCGAACGTTCCAGCGCGCCGAACAGATAGGGCAGGGTCTGCTGATAATTCCAGACATGCGTGCAACTGCCTTCGCAGCTGCCGTCGGTCGCGTCCGTGCCTTCGAAGCCGTAGAACGTGCCGTCCTCCAGGCGCAGCACGGTCGGCGATTTCAGAATGCTGACATTCGCCGAAACCGCGTCGAGCACGCTGTCGGGCATGGTCGTGCCGCGCAGCGCGTCGCGATAGGCGAGAGTGCGGGATTTCAGCGACGCCCAACGCTCGAAGGTTTCGTCGGCGACCGCGTCGACATCCGACCAAAGCGTCGCGTAGTGGTTCTTCCATACGCGGCTCGGATTCTTCGGCTCTTCGACATAGCCGAAGATGTTCAGCCAGTTCTTCTCGAAATTCGGGAAGTACCAGGCGATCGCGAAACGGATCGTGGCGCGCGCGCCCGGCGCGACCGTTCGATGCGCGGCCAGGCACGAATGGCCGCGATAGCGGTAGCGGCCGTCGGGGCGGCGGTTGATGTAGTTGTCGGCGTAGCTGCGATCCTTGAGCGGGCCGGGCGTCGCGATGTCCTTCCAGAACACCTCGAGCGAGTCGAACCAACTGCCGCGATACCATTCGTGCTGCCAACTTGTGCGCTTCTCGTCGGTCGCCATGATCAGCTGGCCGAAATCGGGCGAGCGCGGGTCGGCGTCGCGCGCGGAATTGACCATGCCGGTGGCGTGCGCGGTCTTGGCAACGCGGGCCGCATGCGGACCCTTCACGAGATTGCCGAGGCTGCCGACGATCGAATAGTCGATAGGCTTGTCGGTCGTGTTCTCGACGACGAACTCGAACATCGCCACCGGCATGCTCGATGCGCGCTCCTCGTGCGGGATCAGCGGGCTGAAGGCCAGCATATCGACCGTGCCGGGGAACTCGGGATCGCGCAGCGCAAGCTCGGCGGCGGGATAGAAGCCGTCGAATTTGCATTCGCGGAAATGGGGCAGGCCGGTCAGATATTCGCGACGCACGCCGAAGCCGAATTCGCGGACCGAGCCCGCGCCGCGATCGCCGGCGAAATTTCCTTTGAACGGGCCGTTCAACACGCGCGCGCCGATCACCTTGCCGCCGGATTCGGCGCGGATGGTGAAATTGGTGAAGCCGTTGCAGTTGCCCTTGTCGGGATGGTTCGCCACTTCCCAGTCGATCAGGCGGCCCGCCGCCGAAAGCCCAATCGAACCGGTGCCGATGCCGCCCAAGGGAAACGAGACATGCTGCGCGCGATCGTCGTCGTAATGAAAATAGGAGCGGCTCGACATCGTTTCCCCTTTGGCTTTCTTGCGCGCCGGCGTCGATTTCCGGGCCGGCTTTTTCGATACGCGCGCACCGTATTTCATGTCCTCTCCCCCTGTCTTGAACGCAGGTCATGATGACATTTGTACACATTGCGCCCCAAACAATGCGGTGTGGGCGTGACTTTTCCGGGGGGAGACGCAATCGGGAACGCGAACGCGCGGAGCGACGTTCGACCGCTTCAGCCGGCCAAGTGCCGATCGCGTGACCGAGGTCAGCGGAGTCCGAAGATGGAGATGTCGGCGGCACCCGAAAGGAATGTCAAAGCGCAGTATCGGTTCACGAAATGCCGCACCCTCCCGATCCCGCTGGCGGCCGACGTCTCCGCCCGCTAGCGCGCCATCGCGCGCTTCGCTTCCTCGATGCCGCGGTACAGGCCCCGCAGATAGCCGGTCGAGAATGCGCGGCCGCGATGACCCCGGGGCGTATCGGCGGTCATTTGGGGTACGTGATCGTCGATCAGGAATCGGTCGAAGCCGTTGGTCTTGAGGATACGTAGGATGCGCATGACGTCGAGATCGCTTTCGTCGATGAAGCATTCGGAGAAATCGGGCACCGAGCCCTCGATGTTGCGCATGGGCAAATAGAAGGCGCATTTCTGCCGGCTGAACTCGTCGAGCGCTTTGTAGACAGTTTCGCCGCCCATCTGGCCCCAGGTGCACACATAGAAGGTGAAGCCGTGATTGGGGCTGTCGCCGATCGCTTCTTATTGCCAAAAGCGCCGGCTTCGACTTTTCCGAGCCCGCGAGCGAACAAAGTCAGGCGCTTGTCTGGCGTTATACGGTGTTCGGAAAGTTTATTGACATCGCTGTCATTCGTATTTTATCACTATGACATCGATATCATTCGGACTGGCGTACCTTATTGGTGCGTTCAGCCGAACCGCGACGGGGGAGCAAATCCATCCGCGCGGAGAGGAGGAAGTGCCGTCAGATGCCCAGGACCGCCGTCCAATCCCGCTCGAAATCCGTCCGCAAGGGCGCATCGCGAAAATCGTCCGGCGCGAAGATCTGCTACGGCGACACGGTCGTGCTGGCCGGCGCGCATCGTATGCCGTTTTCCAGCGCCGTGCGCGCGGGCGATTTCGTATTCGTCTCCGGCGTCACCGCGATCGATCCCAATGGCGCGCATGACCTGGTCGGGATCGAGCCGCAGACGCGCCGCGTGCTCAACACGGTCCGCGATGTGCTGGCCCAAGCGGGCTGCACGCTTGCCGATGTCGTGAAGACGACCGTCTGGCTCGACGATCCGCGCGACTTCATGAACTTCAACCGGGTCTATCGCGAGTATTTCGCCGAAAACCCGCCGGCGCGTTCCTGCGTGCAATCCGCCTTGATGCTCGACGGCAAGGTCGAGGTCGAGGCGATCGCCTATCGGCCATTGACGAAGTGACGGTTCACAAATGACGAAAAGCGAAGAAAAAGTCGCGGTGGTGACGGGGGCGGCCGGCGGTCTCGGCCGGTCGATCGCGACGGGCTTGGCCCTGCGCGGTTGCCGCGTGGTGATCGCGGATATCGACGCGAAGAACGGGCGCGCGACGGCCGATGCGCTGACCGCCGCCGGCGGCAAGGCGGTCTATCTAGCCGTCGATCTGTCCACGCCGACAGGCCCCGAAACGATGATCGCGGAGACGATCGCCGCCTATGGGCACATCGATATTCTGGTGAACAACGCGGGCTATGGGCGCGGCGAAGGCTTCGCCGAGATGACGGCCGAAACCTGGGATCGCACCTACGCGATCAATCTGCGTGCAGTGGCGCTGGCCATGCGTGCCGCCGGTGCGGCCATGAAAGCGGCGGGGCAGGGGCGCATCGTCAACATCACGTCGCCCGCGTCGCGCATGGCGCTGCCCAACTACACCGCCTATTCGGCGACGAAGGCGGCGCTCGATTCCGTCACGCGCGCGGCGGCGGTCGCCTTGGCGCCGTTCGGCGTGCGGGTCAATTCGGTGGCGCCGGGCATGATGGACACGCCCATGCAGCGCGATACCGAGATCGCTTTCGCCATGCTCGAGGGGCGCAGCGACATCGACAAATTTCTGGCGGAGCGGACGGCCCGCATTCCGCTGGGACGGCGCACCGATTGCGACGAGGTCGCCGCCGGCGCGATCTGGCTCGCCCTCGACGCGCCCGACTACATCGTTGCCGAACGGCTCAACCTTTCCGGCGGTCTGGACCGCGATTGACGATGACGCAAAGCGCTTCACGCAACACCAACGATCTCGCCGCCGCGATGGCGGGGCGCGCGAAGAATCTTCGCCGCCACATGCTGCGCATGGCGCGCGGGCAGGGGCAGGGCTATATCGGCCAGGGCCTGGGCATCGCCGACATGATGGCGGTGCTCTATTTCTCCGAGCTGCGTTATTCGCCCGACGATCTGCAACGTTTCGACCGCGATCGTTTCCTGCTGTCCACGGGCCATTACTCGATCGCGCTGTGGGCGGCCTTGGCCGAGGCGGGCATTCTGCGCCACGACGAGCTCGACAGCTACGGTCGCGACGGCAGCCGGCTGGAGATGAGCGCCATCGACACGACGCCGGGTGCCGAGATCACCGGCGGCTCGCTGGGCCACGGCCTGGGTTTGGGCGTGGGCATGGCGGTGGGGATCAAAACCCTCGCCCCGCAAGCGCGCATCTTCGTCGAATTGTCGGACGGCGAAATGCAGGAAGGCTCGACCTGGGAAGCGGCGATGGCCGCATCCAGTTTCCGCGCCGACAATCTGGTGGCGCTGATCGATTGCAACGGCATCCAGGCCGATGGCGCGATCGTGCTGGATATGGAGCCGGTCGCCGCGAAATGGGCGGGCTTCGGCTGGGACGTGCAGGAAATCGACGGCAATTCGATCCCGGCCTTGCTGGCCGCGTTCGATGCCGCGCGCGCGCGCGACGGCAAGCCCAAAGCGATCGTGCTGCGCACACTGCCGGGCAAAGGTGTGGCGACGCTGGAGAAGCGCGAGAAGGCGCATTTCATCCGCGTCGATGCGTCGGAATGGGATCAGTTCGAACGCGAGTTGGAGGAAACCGGTGGCTGAAGCGCGTCGCACGCTCGGGATGGGCGAACAGGAAGCGGTGGAAGGCGCCACCGTCGAAGCGCCGTTCGGCAAGGCGCTGGCCGCCGCCGCCGCGCGGGACGATCGTATCGTCGGGCTCACCGCCGATCTCGGCAAATACACCGATATTGTGCCGTTCGCGACGGCGTATGCGTCGCGCTTCTACAATGTCGGCATGGCCGAACAGAATTTGATCGCCATGTCGGCCGGCATGGCGAAGATCGGCCGCGTGCCGTTTTGCACGACCTATGGCGTGTTCGCCACGCGCCGCGCATACGATTTCGTGGCGATCGCCTGCGCGCATTCGCATCTCAACGTGAAGATCTTCGCCGGTCTGCCGGGCCTGACCACCGGTTACGGCGGCACGCATCAGGCGATCGAGGATACGGGACTGATGCGCCTGATCCCGGGCCTGACGGTGATCGATCCGTGCGATGCGACCGATCTCGCCCAGGCGGTGGATGTCGCCTTGGCGACCGACGGGCCGTTCTATGTGCGCTTGCTGCGCGGTCTGGTGCCCGTGGTACTCGATCCCGCGACCTATAAGCTGCGCCACGGCAAGGCGACGGCTTTGCGCCAGGGGGCCGATGTCGCGATCGTCTCGACCGGCTTCATGACCCAGCGCGCGCTTGCGGCGGCCAATGCGCTGCAAGCGAAGGGCATTGCGGCGGGCGTTCTGCATGTGCCGTTCCTGAAGCCGTTCGACGCCGCAGCGGTGGCCGAATTCGCCGCCGCCGCGCGTTGCGTGGTGACGGCGGAAAACCATGTGGTGTCGGGCGGGCTTGCCTCGCTGGTCGCCGAAACGCTGTTCGACGCGGGGCTGACGCGGCCGATGGCGCGTATCGGCCTGCCGGACAAATTCATCGAATGCGGCTCCGTGCCCGGACTTCAGGAGAAGTACGGGCTGATGGACGCCGATATCGCACGGGCCGCGACAGGCCTGTTGGAAAAGAAGGGGAGGAAGTGATGACGTTTCTCGGAAGTTTGAAGGCGACGCTGGCCGCTTTGGCGGTGGCGCTCGTCGCCGTGGCGCCCGCCTCGGCGCAGACCATCGACGACATCGTCAAGCGCGGCAAACTGATCGTCGCGGTCGACGTCACCACGCCGCCCTATGGGCGCATGGGGGCGGACGGCTCGCCCGAAGGCCACGAGCCGGACATGGCGCGCGCGCTCGCCAAGCATATGGGCGTGCCGGTCGAACTCGTGCCGGTGACGACGCAGAACCGCATTCCGTTCCTGATCTCGAACCGCGTCGATATGGTCATCTCGCTGTTCTCGATCACGCCGGAACGCGCCAAGCAGATCTGGTTCTCGATCCCCTACAGCTTCGAAGCGAGCGTGCTGGTCGCCCCCAAGGGGACCGAAGTGAAGACGCTGAAGGATCTGGCGGGCAAGCGCGTTTCGGTGCCGCGCGGCACGATCCAGGACACGATCCTGACGGACGCGAACATCGCCGGCATCAACATCATGCGCTACGACGACGAATCCGCCGCCATCCAGGCGATGATGTCGGGCCAGGCCGAAGTCGTCGGCACCGGCAGCTTGGTTTCGCAGCAGATGAACCAGCGTCAGCCCGGCAAGGATTACGAGAACAAGATCACCTTGCGCTCGTTCCATCAGGGCGTCGGCATCCGCAAGGGCCAGACGGACCTGCTGCAATGGCTTAACACCACGATCTACTTCATGAAGAACACGGGGGAACTGCAAGCCCTGCGCACGAAATACATGAACCAGGAACTCGGCGAATTGCCGGTGTTCTGAGAATCCGGCCGGGTGCGCGCGCGACCGCGCACCCGGATTTCGGCGAAAAGGGGTAGGCGGGGCGTTGGACTACACCTTCCAATTCGATGCCGTATTCGCCAATTGGCCGCTGCTGTTCGACGGCGTGCTGCTGACGATCCGACTTTCGATCGTCACGATGGCGAGCGGCCTGCTGATCGGCATCCTGGGCGCCTATGTGCTGCGCTTCGGGCCGCGCTGGGGCATCGCGATCGTGCGCAGCTATGTCGAGGTTTTTCGCAACACGCCGTTGCTCGTCCAGCTCTTCTTCATCTATTTCGGGCTTCCGAGCATCGGCCTGCCGCTGTCGCCCAACACCGCCGCCGTCTGGGCGCTGGGCATCAATCTGGGCGCCTATACGATCGAAATCATCCGGTCCGGGCTGCTCGGCGTGCCGGCGGGCTTGGTCGATGCGGGGCGATCGCTCGGGCTCACCGATCTTAAAATCTATCTGCTGATTCTGCTGCGCCCCGCTTTGGTGATCTCGTTCCCGGCGCTGTCCAGCCAGTTCATCGTATTGCTGCTGGGGACGAGCGTCGTGTCGACGATCAGTGCCGAAGAACTCACCGCCGTCGCGAGTTCCATCCAGTCGCGCACGTTCCGCAGCTTCGAAATCTATTTGGCCGTGCTCGCCATCTATCTGGCTTTGAGCCTGACGGCCAAGGCGATCCTCTACGCGATCTCCCGGCGTTTCATCTACGCCCATCTCAAGATGATCAAGGGGTAGGGCGATGTTCCGCGAATTCGCCTGGCTCGACGTGATCTCGCTGCTGCGCGCGGCACAGTGGACGATCCTGCTGTCGCTGTTCGCGTTCGTCGCTGGCGGGCTCGTCGGGTTGGCGGTCGCGCTGGCGCGCGTGTCGCGCATCGCGGCTTTGCGTTACGCCATGATCGGCTACATCAATCTGATCCAGGGCACGCCGTTCCTGATCCAGTTGCTGGTGATCTATTTCGGCCTGACTTTCGTCGGGATTCGGCTCGACGCGTGGAGTTCGGCGGCGATCGCGCTCACCCTTTATACCAGCGCGTTCCTGGGCGAGATCTGGCGCGGCTGTATCCAGGGCGTGCCGGCCACGCAATGGGAAGCGGCGGAAGTGTTGGGCCTCAGCCATTTCCAGAAATATCTTTACGTCATCCTGCCACAGGCGCTGCTGGTCTCGCTGCCCGCGACGGTCGGGTTCCTCGTCCAGATCGTCAAGGCGACCTCGCTGCTGTCGGTGATCGGCTTCGCGGAGATCATGCGCATCGCCCAGACGATCAACAACGTCACCTTCCAGCCCTTTATCGTCTACGGCATCTGCGCAGTGCTGTATTTCCTGATCTGCCTGCCGCTGTCGCGCTTCAGCGTCTATCTCGAACGGCGGCTCCATGGCGTTGCTTGAAATCCGCGCGCTGCGCCGGCGGATCGGCGGCAACGAAGTCCTCGCCGGCATCGACCTCGATGTCGAAACGGGCGAGGTGTTGGCGCTGATCGGCCGATCGGGCTCGGGCAAGAGCTCGCTGCTGCGCTGCATCGGCGGGCTGGACGCGGCCGATAGCGGGCGCATCGTCATCGACGGAATCGACATCGCCGATACGGCGCGCAAGCGCGATTTACGCGAACGCATCGGCATGGTGTTCCAAAGTTTCAATCTGTTCCCGCATCTGTCGGTCGAAGGGAACGTCACGCTGGCGCTGCGCAAGGTGCGCGGCATTTCTAAAGCCGAAGCGCGCGACATCGCACACGCGATGCTGGAGAAAGTCGGCATCGCGGAGAAGGCGGGCGCCTACCCGCGCGCCTTGTCGGGCGGGCAGATGCAACGCGTGGCGATCGCGCGTTCGCTCGCCCTCCAGCCGCGTTTGCTGCTGCTTGACGAGGTGACCTCCGCGCTCGACCCGGAAATGGTCCGCGAGGTCCAGAACGTGCTGACGCTGCTGGCGGCCGAAGGCGTGACGATGATCCTGGTCACCCACGAAATCGACTTCGCGCGGGCGGCTTCCCGCCGGGTTGCGCTGCTGCATAAGGGCCGGATCGGCGAAATCGGTCCGACAAAGCAAGTCCTCGATACGCCCGCCACAGCGGAACTGCGCGAATTTCTCGGCTTCCGCCTATAATGCGCTCCGGCGATTCTGGACGGGGTCATGGCCGACGCGAATAACAACGGGACGGGTAAATCTGCCGCGCGCGGCGCGTCCGGCACGTTCAGCCTTTACGATATCGCCAAACGCGCGGGCGTTTCGCCGATCACCGTGTCGCGCGTGATCAACAAGCCCGAACTCGTTTCGGCCGAGACGCGCACGCGCGTTCTGCAGGTGATCGACGAGATGGGCTTCGTGCTCAACCGCCTCGCCAGCAGCTTTTCGCGCGCCGCCAGCCGCATCGTGGGCACGGTGGCGCCGCCGATCATCAATTTCGGCATCGCCGAACAGGTCCAGGGCATGTCGGACGTGTTCTCCACCAGCGACTATCAGCTGCTGGTCAGCCCCGGCGAGTTGTCGGGCGATCACGAGGGCCGGCAGGTGATGAACATGCTGGGCTGGCAGCCGGCCGGCATGGTGCTTCAGGCGTTTTCGGAATCTGACACTATGCGCGAGACTTTGCGCACGCGCGGCCTGCCGGTCGTCGAGATCAGCGAGATTTTCGGCAAGGAGCCGATCGACTGCGTCGTGGGGATATCGAACCACGAAGCGGCAAGGCGCATGACCCATTTCCTGGCCGAATGCGGCTATAAGCGCATCGCCTTCATGGGGGCGGTGTCGCACGGCAATGACCGCGCGACGCGCCGCACGCTAGGCTATCGCGCCGCGATGGCCGAACTCGACCGCAAGCCCGTCGACGTGATCGGACCGTTGCGCGCGTCCTACGCCGCCGATGGCTTGCGCGAAATACTCGAGCTTCAGCCCGATACGGACGCGATCTTCTGCGCCAGCGATACGTTCGCCATCGCCGCGATCCAGGAATGTCAGCGCCGGGGCCTCAAAGTGCCCGACGATCTCGCTTTCGCCGGCTTCGGCGATCTCGATTTCGCGGCGATCATCGTGCCAGCACTGACGACCGTGCGCGTCGATCGCTACAATATGGGGCGTTTGGCGGCGCAAACGCTGCTGCGCCGGATGCGCGGTGAAGACGACGTGCCGCGCGTCCAAGACGTCGGCTTCACGATCATGCGCCGCGCAAGCGCGTAGAACAAAATTTGGCAATTCAACCCCCGTCGCGCCCGCCATCGGGCCGTCCCGGCGAATCCCCGTGCCAATCTCGACGGCATGTCGCGCGCCGGCTTGGCGACGGTGGACGCTAAGCAAGTTTGGATCTGCGCAAGGGTTTGCTTCGCGTCGGCCGCCGCGGCTTCGCGTGCGGCTTGGATGGCGGTTTGTCGGGCATCACGCCGAACAACTCGAAATGCGAATTTTCGGCGCCGATTTGGCGCAGCGTCTCGCCGATCAGCGCGCAAAGTTTGGCGAACTCGGGCGCGGCCGGCGTTTCGGCGCCCCGCACCAATGATAGCGTGCGTTTGATATCGGGCCGTATGATCGGGCGCGCGATCAGCTTGCCTTCGGCCATCTCGCGCGCGACGGCACCCGCCGGCAGCACCGCGCAGGCGAGGCCTTCCAGCACGATGTCGATCATCGCCGGCATCGACGTGACGGGATAGACGATGCGCGGCTGCATGCCGTGCGCGCGCATCGTATCCTTCAGAATGCGCCGCACGACGTCGCCTTCGCCCGGCATGGTCAGGTCGATGCCGCGCAACGCCGCCAATTCGATCGGCTTCGATTTGGCGTGGCGCGAGCCGGTCGCCACGATCAAACAGAGCGACTCGTTCAAGATCGGCTCGATCGCGAGATCGGCCGCCGCGCGCGCCTCGAATGCGACCGCGACGTCCAGACGGCCGGATTGGAGCTGCTCGACGATTTGATTGCTCGGCCCCTCGACGATCGACAGGTGCAGCGACGGAATCGCGTCGCGCACGCGCGCCAGCAAACGGCCGGTCAAATATCCGGTCAAGCTGGCGGGCATGCCCACGCGCACCGCCAAAGGCTGCCGATCCTCGATCTCGCGCAGACGGCGTTTGAGCTCGGCCAAACGCGCGAGGATCTTGCGCGCTTCGTCGAGGAAAAGGGCACCGGCGGCCGTCGGTACCGTGCCGGCGGAATTGCGCGTGACCAGCCTTGCGCCGAACTCCTGTTCGAGCGCGCGCAACTGCACGCCCAAAGCCGGTTGGGCGATATTCAGCTTCGCGGCCGCGCGCGTGATGCTGCCGGTTTCGCAAATGCAAACGAAGCATTCGAGCTGTCGGCTACGCATTTCCGCTCCCCGAAAATCGCGGCGGCTCAAAGCCGCATTTTTGGGATACCGGGGCGCCGGGTTTAGGTCAAACATTTTCGGTATGACCGCGAAACGAAGGTGTCTTAGACGTCGCGGTCCCGGCTTTCCAAACTTAGGTCCAAGGAAACGGCATGTTGCGCCTGCGAAGGGCGCGCGACCGTTCGTTCGTGTTGGGAGAAGCGCGTGACGATCCAGACCGCCAAATGCATCGATCTGCACGCCCATGTGCGCTTGGCCGCGACCGATGGCGCCGCGGGGCCGCACGGGCCCGAGCAGGGCGTGGACGAGAAGGGACAGCCCTGGTACCGCGTCGGCAACTACAAAATCGTCGGCGTGAAGCACAAGAACTCACCCTTCACCGACCCCGATCTGCGCATTCAGCGGATGGACGCCGCGCATATCGACTTCCAGGTCGTGTCGCCAAGCCCGCTGACCTATTTCCATCATATTGATGCGCCGTCGGCGATCGCCTTCTGCCGCAAGTTCAACGACGCGCTCGCCGAATTGGTGCGCCGCTATCCCGGCCGCTTGGCGGGCTTCGCGTCGCTGCCGATGCAATCCCCCGACGCGGCGGCCGAGGAGTTGGAGCGCGCCGTGTCCGAACTCGGCCTGTGGGGGGCCGCGACCGGCACGGAATTCGCGGGCGAGCCGCTGCACAGCCCGGCCTTCGACAAGCTCTACGATATGTTCGTGCGCCTCGACGTGCCGCTCTGCCTGCACCCCGCGCCGGCGGGCATCGACGGCCCGCCCGGCGATCCGGCGTTGAAGCGCTTCGACCTCGACGTCATCGTCGGCTTCGCCGCGCAGGAAACCATTGCCGTTTCGACGCTGATTTTCGGCGGCGTGATGGAACGCCATCCCAAGCTCGACGTCTGGATCAGCCATGGCGGCGGTGCCGCCGTGTTCTCCGCCGGTCGCTTGGCGCAAGCCGGCCGCAAACGGCCTTGGGCGACGGCATCGATGAAGAAAGACGGCGCGTTCGAGGCGATGCTGCGACGCTTTTGGTTCGACGCGCATCTCAACGACGACGTGGCGCTGAAGCTGCTGATCGACAAGGTCGGCATCGATCGCGTCGTCTTCGGCACGAATTTCGCGGGGTGGGACCAACCCGAAGACGGGCAGCACGGTTTCGTGCCGCCCGTGTTCGCCGACAACGCGCGCCGCTTGCTGCGCAAAATCGCATGACCGCGCCCGGCGACGCAAAACCGCTGGCGGTGATCGCGGGCGGCGGCAACGGCATCGGCGCCTCGACCGCGCGCCTGATGGCTGCGCGCGGCTGGCGCGTTGCGATCGGCGATCTGGACGGCGCGGCGGCGCAAGCGCTGGCGCGGGAACTGGGCGGAACGGGTTTCGCGATCGATATCGGCGACGAAAAATCGATCGCCGAATTCGCGGCTTCGGCCGACGCGCTTGCCGGCGGCGCGCAGGCGCTGATCGTGACGGCGGCGGTGTTCCAGGACAATGTGCCGCCCGACAAGCTGCCGGTCGCGGAATGGGAACGCATTCTGCGCATCAATCTGACCGGCACCTATTTGCTGAACCGCGAATTCGGCCCGCGCATGGCGCGCCGGCGCCGGGGCAGCATCGTCAACGTCGCGTCGATCGCGGCGCTGGGGTCGATGCCCGTCTACGCCTATGGCACGTCGAAATCGGGCGTGGTCGCGCTTACGCAAAACCTCGCCGGCGAATGGGGTCGCGCCGGTGTGCGCGTCAATTGCGTATCGCCGGGATCGACCTTGGTGCCGCGCGTCGTCGAACGTATCGCGTCGGGCCGCTACGCCGCGCATCCGGGCGAATTCACGGCGCTAGGCCGCGCGGTCGAACCCGACGAAGTCGCGGAGACGATCGAATTCCTCGCCTCGTCGCGCGCATCGGCGATCACGGGCGTGAATATCCCGGTCGATTCCGGCTGGCATGTCGCGCAGACCTGGGCGCAGCATGGCGGCATGCGTGCGCCGCCGCCGGCGGAAGGGACTTGATCGCCATGCGCGCATTGTCGCTCGCCTATCATACGGCGCCGGAGCTCGCACCGCTTGGCGCAGTGCGCGTCGCGGCGCAAGCCGGTTGCACGCATGTCGGCATGCGTCTGGCGGGCGGGGCCGGCGGCGACGCGCTGACGCCGCTGGCGCAAGACGCGGCGATGCGCCGTGCGGTTCTCGGCGCCTTGCGCGACGAAGGCATCGGCGTGCTGGAAGCGAGCACCGTGCGTCTGACGCCCGCGACCGATCCCGCCGCGTTCGCACCGTTTTGCGATGCGGCGGCGGAGCTGGGCGCGCGTTTCGCACTGACCAATGCCGACGATCCCGAATTCGCGCGGCTTGCCGACAATCTCGGGCGGCTTTGCGAGGCGGCGGCGAAGGTCGGTCTCGAAACGCATTTCGAATTCGTCTCGTGGTCGGCGATTCCCGATCTGGCGGCGGCGCTGGAACTGCGCCGCGCGGTCGGCCATCGCAAGCTGAAGATCGCGCTGGACGCGCTGCATTTCGATCGCTCGCGCGGCGTCGCCGCGCAGATCGCGGCGGCCGATCCGGCGGCGTTCGGCGATTTCCATATTTGCGACGCGCCGCGCGCGGAGAACCCGTTGCGCGAGGAGCAGATCCATACCGCCGTTCACGCGCGTTTGTTCCCCGGCGATGGTGCGCTCGATCTGACCGGCATGCTTGAAGCGTTGCCGCCCGATCTGCCGATCCTGATCGAAGTGCCGACGCGCGAATTAGCGCGCACGACGCTGGCGCCGGCGCGCGTATCGCGTGCCGTGGCCGCCACGCGCAACGTGCTGGCGAAATGCCGAACCAAGTTGGAGGCCCCGATATGAGCGTTCCGCAATCCGCGCGCGCGATCCGCGCCATCGCCACCGCCGTCGCGGCCCATGCCGACGATCCCGCCGCATTGACGCGGGCGTTGCAGGTCCCGTTCGGGGAATTGCTGGCGCTGCCCGATCTGCGCGCCAAGGGCGTGCCGCGCGCGGGCAACCATGTCGCCAACTCGTTCTACCTTTATTACGACGGCGACCTGTCGATCCTGCTGTTCGAATTGCCGAAGGGCAAGCGCATCCCCGCGCATGATCACGGCAATTGGGAAACGATGGGGATCTATAGCGGCGCCGTGAAGCACACGGTTTACGAGCGCACGGACGATGGCGCCGTCGACGGCAAGGCGACATTGCGGGTCGTCGACGATCGAACCTTGATGCCGGGCGATACGGCGCTGGTGGCGCCGCCCGCCGACATCCATTCCTTCATGGCGACGGTCGACGATACGTGGGGGATCACCGTCGCCGCCGGCACATATCACGCGCAGCGCAGCTATTACGATCCCGAGAACGGCACCGTCGTGAAGAAGAAACCGCGCTAATGGAACTCGGTCTCGACGGAAAGACGGCGATCGTCTTGGGCGGCACGGCCGGTATCGGTTTGGCCAGCGCGCTGCGCTTCGCGCGCGAAGGTGCGAAGGTCGCGATTTGCGGGCGCGACGCGGATCGGCTGGAAGCCGCGCGCACCCTTATCGCGCAAGCGGGCGGCAACGTGCTGGCTTTCCGGGCCGATGTCGCCGACGAGAAAGCGTCTGACGCTTTCTTCGCCAAGGTCGCGGCGGAATTCGGGTCCGCCCATATCCTGGTCAACAACGCCGCCGGGCCCAAGCCCGGCAAGTTCGACGCGCTGTCGGACGACGATTGGCGGAAGGCGTTCGAAACGACGCTGATGTCCGCCATCCGCGCGACGCGCGCCGTGCTACCCGCGATGCGGGCGCAGCGTTGGGGGCGCATCGTCAATATCAGCTCCTACGGCGTGCGCCAGCCGATCGCGGGCTTGATGCTATCGAACGGCATTCGTCTGGGCGCCGTCGGCTGGGCCAAGACATTGGCGGGCGAAGTCGCGGCCGATGGCGTAACCGTCAACACGGTATGCCCCGGCTGGACCGAAACCGACCGCATGCGCCAAGTCGTCGGCGCACGCGCGGGGTCTGCGGGCAAATCCTACGACGCCGTCGCCGTCGATATCGCCGGAACGATTCCCGCCGGTCGCTTCGGCCGGCCCGAGGAGATCGCCGACGTCGTCGTCTTCTTGGCTTCCGAACGCGCGAGCTATCTGACCGGCATGGCGATCCAGGTCGATGGCGGCGCGGTGCAATCGCCGCTTTAGGGTTCCACGAAATGCCGAACAGCAAACGCGTCGTTCTGATCACAGGTGCCGCTGGGGGCTTGGGGCTCGCCATCGCCGCGCGCTTCCACGCGCATGGCGACCAAGTCGCGCTTCTCGATCTCGACGCCAAGGCGCTCGACACGGCGGCGGCGACGTTGCCGGGCAGTCTCGCCGTCGCGGGCGATGTGACCGACGAAGCGTCGATCGAAGCCGCGATGGACAAGATCGCGGCGACTTTCGGGCATTCGCCCGACGTGCTGGTCAACAACGCCGGGATCGTGCGTTTCGGCGATCTGCTGGAACATTCGGTCGCGGATTTCCGCCGCGTGATCGACGTCAATCTCGTCGGCGCTTTTGTCGTCGCGAAATCCGCGGCCAAGCGCATGGTCGCGCGCAAGCATGGCGCCATCGTCAACATCACCTCGCTCAACGCCGTCGCCCCCAGCCCCGACGCGGGCGCCTATCCGGCGGCGAAGGCGGGGCTCGCCTCGCTTACCCAGCATCTCGCCTTGTCGCTGGGGCCGCGCGGTATACGCGTCAACGCGGTGGGGCCGGGCTTTATCGATGCGGGCATGTCGGAACAGATCTATCGCGACGACACGGTGCGCGATCTGCGCAGCCGCACCGTGCCCGCACGTTCGCTGGGCAAAGCGGAAGACGTGGCGAACGCCGTGTTCTTCCTGGCCTCGCCCGAGGCGCGCTACGTCCATGGCCAGCATTTGATGGTCGATGGCGGCGTGTCGTTCAGCTTGAAGCTTCAAATGCCGCGCCCGGCGCCCAAGCCGCGCGTATGAGCGGGCGCGTGCGCAATCTCATCCTGACCGGCGGCATCGGCCATCCGTTCGCGGATTCGGCTTCGGCTCTGGCGGCGTGTCTCGCCGACGCCGGTTGCCGCAGCGACGTGACCGAGGATATCGATGCGGGGCTCGAAACCCTCGCTTGGGGCGAATATCGTCTGGCGACGCTCTATGCGCTGCGCTGGACGATGACGACCGGCGAGAAATACGCGCCGCATCGCGCGCAATGGGGGTTCGCGCTGTCGCCGCGCGGGCAATCGGCGCTGGAATCCCATGTCGCGCAAGGCGGCGGTTTGCTGGTGTTGCACACCGGCCTGATCTGTTTCGACGATTGGCCGGGCTTGCGCGACATTACGGGCGGCGTGTGGCGCTGGGGCGTTTCCAGCCATCCGCCGCGTGGTCCCGTGCATGTGGCGCCGACCGGCCGCGCGCATCCGGTGATGGACGGCGTGCCCGCGTTCGATCTAGCGGAGGACGAGGCCTATCAGGATCTCGACCTGCTGGACGACATCGCGCCGCTGGCGACCGTGCGCGCGACGGCGTACGACAAGGGTGCGTGGCCGGCCGTGTGGGCGCGCGGCCACAAGAAGGGCCGGGTGGTGTGCGACACGCTGGGTCACGACCGGCGTTCGCTGGAAACGCCGGCCCATCGCCGCTTGCTCGCCAACGCGGCGCGCTGGCTGACGGAATAGCTCAGAAGGGCGCGTCGCCCTTGACGACGACGCGCATCAGCACGCGCCGGTGCTTGCCCATCTCGTAATTCGCGATGGCGCGATGCAGCGTGCAGCGATTGTCCCAGAACATCAGATCGCCCGGCCGCCAATTGTGGGTGTAGACGAAGCGCTCCGACGTCGCGTGCGCTTGCAGTTCCTCGACCAGCTTGCGGCCTTCCTCGACCGGCATGCCGTCGATATGCGAGCAGTACATGCCGAGATAGAGCGACTTGTCGCCCGTTTCCTGATGCGTGCGCACCAAGGGATGGGCAATCGGCGGCGCGGAAGCGAGATCGTCTTCGGTCGGCGGCGCGCTGCCGGTGTAGCGGCGCATATATTCCAGCGAATGGACGACGCGCATGCCTTCGATGCGCTTCTTCGTGCCGTCAGACAGCGCGCGATAGGCGGCGGTCATGTCGGCGAACTGCGTGTCGCCGCCTTTAGGCGGCAGCTCGACCGCGTGCAGCATGGTCGTCAGCGCCGGCTTTTTCAGGAACGACTTGTCCGTGTGCCAGAAATAGTTCGAGTTGATGAACGGCTTCTCGACCGGATTGCCGTTGGCGTCGAGATTGGTGACCGTGTGCACCGCGTCCCATTTCGAGCCATCGTGCTGACGCACCGTATGGCCTTCGATCGCGCCGAAAGCGCTCGCGAAGGCGAACATCTTCTCCTTCGTCAGGGCCTGGCCGCGCACGGCGACCAGGCGGTGGTCGCGGAACGCGGTCTTCAGCGCGTCGAGATGGACAGGATTGGAAAGATCCGCGCCCTCGATCGACGCGCCGAAACCCGCCATCAATGGCGCGATCTGGAAGGGCGCGACGGCACCCGGATTCGCGATACCCATGTCGTTCACTCCGCGCCGGCCGGCGTCTTCTTCGCGCGGCCCAGGAAGGCGAGGCCCGCGAGGATCGCAAGGCCGGCGAGACCGACCATGCGGTCGGGGAAAATCAGCAAGATGCCCGCGACGATCGCCGCCGTGCGCTCGACCGTCGATAGCGGATGGCGCCAATAGCCGACGAGGGCCGCCGATACCGCCAGGATGCCCGCGAGCGTGGCGCCCGTGGCGAGGATGATGTCGATCCATTCGCCTTGCAGCAGCAAGGCGGGCTGGTAGACGAACATGAACGGCACGATCAAGGCGGGCAGCGCGATGCGCGTGGCCGAGATCGAGACCTTCATGCCGGATTCGCCCGCGATGCCGCCCGCCACGTAGCACGACACGGCGGTCGGCGGCGTGAGATCGGAGATGACGCCGAAATAGAAGACGAAGAGATGCGCCGCGATCGGCGGCACGCCCATCTTCGCCAGTGCGGGCGCCACCAGGATCGCGACGATCAGATAGGTCGCGGTCGTCGGCAGGCCGGTGCCCAGAAGGATCGCGGCCAGCGCCGTCACGGCCAGAAGGCCGATCAGCGTGCCGCCCGAGAAACCGACGATCAGCGACGTGAATTTGAGACCGAGACCGGTCAGATCGGTCACGTTCATCACGATGCCGATAATGGCGCAGGCGGCGGCGATCATGACGGCGCCCCGCGAGGCTTCCTCGAGCGCGTCGAGGATGTTGCGCCATTGGATCTTGCGGCGCGCGATCAGTTCGCGGCCGAGCCACACGGGAATGAACGACAAAGCGGCCCAAGCGCCCGCGCGGCTGGGCGAGATCTGCTCGATGCCGAGCAGGTAGATCAGCACGCCGACGGGAACAAGGTAGTGCCAGCCTTCGCGGATCACATCGCCCATCTTGGGCAATTCGTCGCGCGGCGTGCCCTTCAGGCCGTGGCGGGCGGCTTCGAGATCGGCGGTGATGAACAACGCGATGAAATACATCGACGCCGGAATGAACGCGGCCTTCGCGATCTCGAAATAGGGCACGTTCAGCAGATCGGCCATGATGAAGGCCGACGCGCCCATGATCGGCGGCATGATTTGCCCGCCGACCGACGCGGCCGCTTCGAGTGCGGCCGCGATACGGCCGGAATAACCGGCGCGCATCATCGTGGGGATCGTCACCGTGCCGACGGCGGCGGCGTTGCCGGGGCCCGTGCCGGTGATCGTCGCGAACAGCGCGCTCGCCAGCACCGAAACCTTGGCGGCGGCACCGCGCGAAGAACCGATCGCGGCCTGGGCGAGGCGGATGAAGAAATCGCCGCCGCCCATGCGCATCATGAACGCGCCGAACAGGATGAAGACGTAGATATAAGTGGCGCTGGAACCCAGAGCGGTGCCGAAGATGCCTTCCAAGCGGATGAACATCGACGACACGACTTGGGAATACGAGAAACCCGGATGGCCGACCAAACCCGGCAGATGGGGACCCAGGAAGGCGTAGGCCAGGAACACCGCCGCGACGATCGCGAGCGAAGGGCCGGCCGTGCGGCGGGTGGCTTCGAGCAGCAGCAAGGTCAGGACCGTGCCGAGGACGAGATCCATCGGCAGCGGGTCGATAACGCGCAAAATCTCCGGGGATGTGAACTCGATCGCCGCGTAGACGCAGACGACGACGCTCAACACCGCCGCGGCGATACGGGTGAACCGGTCGAAAGGACCGGAACGCCCGCCGCCGGGTGTTATGAGAAAGAGCATCGCAAGCGCGAAGGCGAGATGGACGCTGCGCTGGATCATCGGCGAGAAGACGACCGTCAGCGCCGTGTAGAGATGGAATGCCGCCATCGACAGGCCGACCGCGCCGGCCGCGTAGCGCATGTAGCGCTCCGTGCCGGCGGCGGGGCCTTCGTTCATCTCGCCCGTTGAGCTCACTTCAACAGACCTTTTTCGGTCAGATAACGCTGCGTCGCGGAATGCAGCGCGAAGCCCGGATACTGGGCGGTGTTGGCGGCGGTCGACGTTCCGGCCGGCCGGAACGAGCCGACGAGCTCGTCGTATTTCTCGTCCAGCATCTTGACGATCTTATAGCCGAGTTCGGCGGGGAAATCGTCGCGCACGACGACGTAGCTCCACTCGGTCACCGTGCGCGTATCGGCCGAAAGATTCTTCAACGCGTTGGTGTAGACGTCCTTGTCGATCTGGAAGTCGCCGTACCAGCCATACTTGCCCTTGATCTTGCCGACTTCGTCGCCCGACAGCGGGATGATGCGCGCCCCGCGCGGATGCGTGGCGACTTCCGTCACGACCGGGCAGGGCAGCGGGCAGAGATAGAACATCGCGTCGAGAACATTGTCCTTATACGCGTTGATGCCTTCGCCCTTGCCGAGATACTCGACGCGGAAATCGCTTTCGCGCATGCCCAGCGAGTCGAGCACGCGCTGGAACAGATAGGCTTCGCCGCCCTGGCGCGTGCCGACCGCGACGCGCTTGCCCTTGAGGTCGGCGAGCGTGCGTGCGGGCGATTCCGCCGGAACGATGATGTGATAGGGCGTCGTGAACATCGCGTAGAGCGTGCGCAGACGCGTCTTCTGGCGCCAGTCCGCACCTTGCAGCAGGAACGCCGCGCCCGGCTCGGTCACGCCGATCTTCACTTCGCCGCGTTCGATCAGCATCACGTTCTCGGCCGTGCCGCCGCTGCGCGCGCTGGCTTCGACGCCGGGGATGTATTTGTTGATCATCGTCGCGACGGCGGCGAAATAGAGATGCGACGTGCCGCCGGACGAGGAGCCGGCCATCACGAGCCGTTCCTGCGCGCCGGCGGCCATCGGTGCCGCCGTGAACAGGGCGGCGGCGACCGCAAGGTTGCGTCCGAATTTCATCATTTGGGGTTCCTCCGGAGGGTTGTCGTTGTTTCTTGTCGGGTGAGCGTCAAGCCGCTTGCGCGTCCGCTTGGCGCTCCAGCGTCAAAATCACGGCGGCGAGATCCTTTGCGCCATGCCCGTCCGCGGCGGCTTCCAGGAAGCATTTGCGCGCCGTCTCGGGCAAACGCAGCGTCATCCCGTGCAGGCGCGCGGTGGCGGCGGCGCAGTCGAGATCCTTGATGATCGTGGTGAGTGCCGAGCGCGGCTCGAAGTCGCGCGGCAGGAAGTGCTGCGGCATCACGCGCTCCAGCGTGTTGCTGCGCGCCGAGCTTGCGCGCAGCACGTCGTAGACCTTCTGCGGCTCGATCCCCGCCTTCGTCGCCAGCACCATCGCCTCGGCGATCAACACGTGCATCGTGCCGGTGATCAGGTTGTTGCAAAGCTTGATCGCCACGCCGGTTCCCGGCGGGCCCATGAACGTGACGCTGCCGCCGACGGCGTCGAAGATCGGCTTGGCGCGATCGAACGCGGCTTGCGTGCCGCCGACCATGACGCTGAGCGTGCCCTTGGCCGCGGCACTCGGGCCGCCGCTGACCGGCGCGTCGAGATACTGAATTCCGGACGCCGCAAGCCGGTTGGAGATTCTGATCGACGTCGCCTGATCGATCGTCGAAAAGTCGACGCAGAGCAGGCCGCGCGGCGCGCCGGCGGCGATCGTTTCGGGCGCTAGAAACAACGATTCCGAATCGTGTGGCGTCACGCGGCAGCCGCACAACGCGTCGATATTGCGGACCAAAGCCGAGAGATTCTCGGCGCGGATGGCGCCCTCGGCGACTAAGCGGTCGCGCTCGGCCGTATTGCGGCTGAACACGGCGACCGAATGCCCCGCGCCGAGCAGGCGCCGCACCATCGGCGTGCCCATATTTCCAAGACCGACGAACCCGATGCGCAAAGCCGCGTCTCTCCCGTTGCGCCGCGCGTCGCGGCGTTTCGTATTGATGCCATTTCGCCTCATGCGCGAAGGGCATGTCCAAAACACAATGAAACGCGCGTCATATAAAAATTATATGGGGCGAATTGTATGCCGTCGATCTGCGCTTCCGCCCGCATCGCGCGCGGAAGCGATTTCATGTCGGAGACCGATTAATTCCGGCTTGTGCGAAGCGAACCAGTTCTTCGCGTCGGCGAGAAGCACCTTGTTTATAGATGCAAGCTGCGCGTCCGTGGCATCGACCGCGATCGGATTGTTTCGACGCCGAATTCTTTGATCGGTTTTCGCGTCGCATACCAGCTCGAACTACTCGGTTCTTGAATTTCTCATTTAAAGCTGCATACAAATCGAGGACTGGAGATGCGGATTTACGTTTCGCAGCGAATGCGGTCCGTGAAAATCTCCAATGCCGCGCGATCAATCCGCGGGTCGAGGAACGCTTTATCAGGAGACACTTTTTCAGGAGACATGAGTGATGTCTGACGTTTCGGGAAACAGCGGGCCGGCGCCATTCACGATCCGCCCGCTCTCGGACAAATTCGCGGCCGAGATCATCGGGTTGGACTTGCGCAAACCGCTGAACGACGCGACGCGCAAGGCCGTGCTGGACGCTTTGGTCCGCCACAAGGCCATCTGCTTTCGCGACCAATCGCTGAGCGGCGAGCAGCAAGTCGCTTTCACGCAGCAATTCGGTTCGCTCGAGCTTTTCGTCATCGCCAACCGGGGGCGCGAAAATCCGCTGCCGTTGCTGAACATCGTCACCAATATCGGCCGCGACGGCAAGCCGCTCGGCGATCTTGAAACCAAGCGCTGGCACACCGACAAGTCGTTCCTGTCCACGCCGTGTTTCGCGACGATCCTGCACCCGGTCATTTTGCCGCCGATCGGCGGCGAAACGTGCTTCGCGGATATGTGCGCCGCCTACGACGCGTTACCCGCGCCGGAGAAGGCCAAGCTGGAGAATGTCCGCATCGTCCATAGCCGCGAGTACTCGATGCGGCGCGCCGGCAAGGTGCCGACGGCGCAGGAGATCGCGGATGCCGGCCCGCCGATGTCGCACCCGCTGATCCGCGTGAATCCCCATTCGGGCCGCAAGGGGTTCTTCATGGGCGAGCACGCCGCGTATCTCGAAGGCCGGGAAAGCGAAGGCCGCGCGCCGATCGATGCGCTTGAGGCCTATGCCACGCAGGATCAGTTCGTTCATCGCCACGCGTGGAGCAAGGGCGATGTCTTGATGTGGGACAACGGCAGTCTGCTGCATCGCGGCGCCGACAATTTCAACGTCGAGGTGCAGCCGCGCGTGCTGCATCGCACCGTTCTTAGCAACCTGAACGCCGAATTGAAGCTCGCACTCGCTTCTTGATCATTTCCCCGACAGGAGAAACCCCCGTGAAATCCTTCGCCAAACTTTCCCGCCGCGGCGTGTTGTCCGCGGCCGTGCTGCTGGGCGCCGTTTCCATGGCGCAAGCCCAGTCCTATCCGTCGCGCGAGATCACGCTCGTCATCCCCTTCGGCATCGGCGGATCGACCGATATCATCGGGCGGCAGTTCGCCGGCGAGCTTGCGAAGGCGATGAGCGCGAAGATCAACGTCGAGAACAAGCCCGGCGGAACCGGCACGATCGGCAGCACCCAGGTCATCCAGTCGAGGCCCGATGGCTATACGATCGGTTTCGTCGCGAACGACGCGCTGGTCCTGCAGCCCCTGTTGAATCCGTCGCTCGTCTTCAAGTCGCCGGACGACTATCAGCCGATCGTCAAGCTCGGCTATCGCTCCGACGTTCTTTACGTGCGCACGGAAGCGCCGTGGAAGAACTATGCGGAATTCGTCGCCGACGCGAAGCGCAATCCGGGCAAGATGCGCATCGCCATTCCCGGCGTGGGCACGCTGGGCGAACTTTCGATCCAGAAATTGAACAAGGTCGCGGGTGTGCGGATCGTGCCCGTGCCGTTCAGCGGCGGCGGGGCCGAAGCGACGCTGGCCGTGCTGGGCGGCCGTGTCGAAGCGAGTGCGGGTTCGGTTTCCGTGGGTGCGGGGCAGGTCGCGGCGGGTAAGTTGCGCCCGCTTGCGGTTTTCCAGCGCGGCAAGCACGCGGTGTTTCCCGAAGCTGATTCGATCGACGATGTCCATGCCGATGTGTCGATTTTGGCCGAGTTCTATCTCTTCGGGCCAAAGGGCCTGCCGAAGGATGTGCTCGACAAGCTCGTCGCCGCTTCGACCCAGGTCGGCCGCAGCGAGGATTGGGCCGTGTTCGCCAAGAAGCAGGATTTCACGCCCGACGTGAAAGGCCCGGACGCGACGAAGGAAGATCTTCTGCGTCAGGGGCGGGACTTCGCCGAAAGACTTAAAGACAACGCGGCGAAGTAAACCGGAAATCCCTGCGTCATGAACGTGTCGCGCATCCAGAAGCGCAAAGGCTATCTCGCCGTCGGCGGGGCCGGATTGTTGCTGTCTGCGGGCTATCTCGGGGCGTCGGCCCGGCTCCCCTTCGGGGAGCTGGCCCGGCCCGGGGCCGGCGTCTTTCCGCTGTTGGTCGGCGTCTTGCTCGTGATCGGAAGTTTGAGCACGTTGTGGGAAGGCTTGCGGACCGCGCCCGTGGAGCGGGTCGATCTGCCCGCCGGTCGGGATCGTCTGCGACTGCTCGTGCTCCTGGCGGCGCTGTTCGTCTACATCGTCGCCTTGCCGTGGCTGGGGCAGCTCGTCGCGAGTGCCTTGTTCCTGATCCTTCTCATGCGCGTGCTGTCGGACGTGACTTGGCCGCGCGTGATCGTCGCGTCGCTGATCATCTCCGCGACGCTCTACTTGGTCTTCGTGCGACTGCTGAACGTTCCGATGCCGCGCGGAATACTGGATATCTGAAGGAAGGCCGATACGGATGGAGCCCCTCGAAGGACTTTTGTACGGGCTGAGCCTCGCCTTCACTTATCAGAACCTGCTCGCCGCGTTCGCGGGCGCGTTCGCCGGGACCGCGATCGGGGTCTTGCCGGGTTTCGGCCCGACCGCCGGGCTTGCGTTGTTGCTGCCGTTCACCTTCGCGATGGGGCCGAGCACGGGCCTCATCATGATGGCGAGTATGCTTTACGGCGCCATGTATGGCGGCTCCACCACCGCCATTCTGATGAACATGCCGGGCGAAGCCGCCTCGGTGATGACGTGTATCGACGGATACAAGCTCACGAAGAAAGGGCGGGCCGGCGCCGTTCTGTTCATCGTCGCCGTCGGTTCTTTCGTCGGCGGCACGATCTCGGTCATCGGCGTCATGTTGTTCGTGCCGACGCTCTCCGAACTGGCGATCATCTTCGGTCCGGGCGAGTTCTTCGCGTTGACGGCGGGCGGCTTGCTTTTGCTATCGCGAATATCGGCCGGTTCGGTGGCGGCGGGCCTGTTGCCGATGGCGATCGGGCTTCTGCTCAGCACCATCGGTCAGGAAGCGGTTTCGGGCCAATATCGTTTCACGTTCGGCATCAACGACCTCAGCCAGGGATTGGAATTGGCGGTCCTGGCGGTCGGTATCTACGGCATCGCGGAGATCATGTTCGTCGTCGAGGCGCTGACCGCCCAGACGAAGCCGATGCGCGTGCGGGTTCGCGAAATGCTGCCGACGCGCGAGGAGATGCGGCGCTCCTGGGCGCCGATCGGGCGGGGCACATTTGTTGGATTTCTATTCGGGCTGATTCCGGGGCCCGCGACGACGCTGTCCACTTTCACGGCCTATCGTCTCGAGAAGGCGGTCTCCAAATACAAGAACGAGATCGGCGAAGGCGCGGTCGAAGGAGTTGCCGCGCCCGAAACGGCCAACAACGCGGCGGCGACGTCGTTGATGGTGCCGCTGCTCGGTCTCGGAATTCCCTTCAGTTCGGCGACGGCACTGATGCTCGGCGCCATGATGGTGCACAACGTGCAGCCGGGCCCGTTGCTGATGACCAGTTACCCGGAGATTTTCTGGGCGGTTATCGCGTCGATGTTCATCGGCAACATCATGCTGGTGGTGATCAACGTTCCGATGATCGGCCTCTGGGTCAACATGCTGCGGATCCCGGTCTATATTCTGCTGCCGACGATCTTGATGATGGCGGTTATCGGCGCCTATAGCCTGCGCAACAGCATGTTCGACGTGTCGCTGCTGCTCGGGCTCGGCATGCTCGGCTATGTATTGCGCAAGCTCGAATTCCAGCTGGCGCCGCTGGTCGTCGGCGTCGTGCTCGGCCCCATGATCGAGAAGCATTTCCGCGAAGGGCTTTTCATGAGTCAGGGCGATCTCTCGGTGTTCTGGGATAGCTCGATCTCGATCGGAATCTGGGGCGCGATCTTCGTCGTGATCATCCTCAGCGGCACGATGCGGATGTGGAAGCACATCTTCCCGCCTGCGGAAGGCGACCAGTAGCCGCGATGGGGCTATCGCGTTCGCGCGCCCCGCTCGCCCGCCGCACGACAACGGGTGCTGCACCCGATCGGACGCCGTCGGCGATCCGGCGGGTTCGGTAAGCCGCCGCCGCGCCCGGCACGCGCCCTGCAAGTGCGGGCGCGGATGTCCGCGCTCGAGCCCGAAGTCATTGATATCGTTCTGGTCGACGCCGACGCGTCGCGCGCCGAACTGGTGCGCGAGGCGCTCGACGGCTCGGGCTATCGCATCGTCGCGACGCTCGGCCCCGGCGACGACGTCATCGAAGGCATTCGCCGCCACAAGCCGGGCCTGGTGATCGTCGATATCGAATCGCCCGATCGCGACACGCTCGATTCCATGAAGGCGGTGGCCGGCGAGGGCGCGCAACCGGTGGTGATGTTCGTCGACGAGTCGGACGAATCCGCGACCCGCGAAGCGATCCGTGCCGGCGTCAGCGCCTATATCGTCGATGGCTTGGCGCCCAAGCGGGTCAAACCCATCCTTGATGTCGCGGTCGCGCGCTTTCGCGAACATCAGCGTTTGAAGGCGGAGCTCGACGCGGCGCGCGCGGGTTTGGAGGAACGCAAGACGATCGAGCGCGCCAAGGGCATTTTGATGGACAGCAAGGGGATCGGCGAGGAAGAGGCGTTCCGCACCTTGCGCAAACTCGCCATGGATCGGCACCAAAGATTGGCCGATGTCGCGCGCGAACTCGTCTCCTACGCGCAGCTTCTGAAACGCTGACCGCACGAAATTTGGGCGCGTGCGCGGTACGATTGCCCGTTTTTTGCTGCGCCGCACCCGGTCCGCCGCATCCGCGCGCGCGGCGATGACTCGCCGGAATCCCAGGCCGAAAGCCCACGAATCGCGGTCCGGCGCCAATTGGCACGCGCGTTGCTGAATACCGAGCGAACTGCACGCGTGCGGTCGCGGTCTCGGCAATGGCGTCGAGGACGGGCCCCACGCAAGCGACGGGCGAAAGCCCCAGGGACAACGGCGTCCCGCAGAGATCAGACGCGCCAATGCTCGGCGCGGGATCGATGCGGACGCCGTTTTTGTTTTTGGGCCCGGATTTCCGGGTTCGGGATCGCGTTGGGGGGCGAAAACGACGTGCAAGGGCTCGAGAAAACGCAGCTGACCTTGGGGTTCGTGCCGCTTTCCGATTGCGCGCCGCTGGTCGTGGCGCGCGAGAAAGGGTTCTTCGAACGCCAAGGCCTGTCGGTCGATCTGTCGCGCGAGGCTTCGTGGGCGACGGTGCGCGACAAGGTCGCGGTCGAAGCGCTCGATGGCGCCCAGACCCTCGCCGCCATGCCGCTTGCGGCCACGCTCGGCCTTGGCGGCAATCGCAAGGCGATGGTCACGGGCATGACGATCGGCCTCAACGGCAACGCGATCGTCATCTCGCGCGAGCTTTGGCGCGAACTCGACGACGGTTCCGGCCTCGATCCGATGGCGACGGGCGAATCCTTACGCCGCGCGCTCGACGCGCGTCGCGCGCGCGGTCTGAAGCCGCCGCGCTTCGGCGTCACTTTCGCGTATTCGAGCCATAACTATCTGCTGCGCTACTGGCTCGCCGCGTCGGGCATCGATCCCGATCGCGAGGTCGAGTTGGCGGTCGTCCCGCCGCCGCGCATGTTGCGCAGCCTGGTCGACGGCGAAATCGACGGCTATTGCGTGGGCGCGCCCTTCGGCCAGCTTGCGGTCGATCTCGGCGTCGGGCGCTTCGCTGCCGCGACCTACGAGGTGTGGAACAACCACCCGGAAAAGATTTTCAGTGTCACGCGGTCCTGGGCCGAGCGGCATCCCAACACGCATGTGGCGCTGGTGATGGCGCTGATCGAAGCGTGCCGCTGGCTCGACGATCCGGCCAACCGCTTGGACGCGGCGCGTTTGCTCGCGCGATCGGATTATTGCGACGCGCCGGAATCGATCCTGATGGCGACGTTGGGCGGCACGGTGCAGACCGGGGCGGGTCCGCGCCACATTCCCGATTTCCACGTTTTCCATCGCTATCAAGCGAATTTCCCGTGGCGCAGTCAGGCGCTGTGGACGCTCGCCCAGATGCGCCGCTGGGGCCAGATCGGGCCGGAAGTGGACGTCTACGCGCTGGTCGATGCGGTGTGCCGGCCCGACGTCTATCGCGCCGCCGCGCGCCGTTTGGGCGTGGCTTCGCCCGACGTCGATTTCAAGAGCGAAGGCACGCATCGCGACAAATACACGCTCGAGACCGGCGAAGGCCCGATCGAGCTGGGTTCCGACATTTTCTTCGACGGCCGGGTTTTCGATCCCGTGCCGCACGATTCCGATCCGGCGGGTTCTTCGCCCGCGACCCTCAACCCCAATGCCAAGGAGATCGAACGATGACCCGCAAGCTCGGCCGCCGCAGCCTTTTGAAGGGCGCTTCCGCCACCGCCGCCTTGTTCGCCGCCGCGCGCGCGAGCTTCCCCGCCGGCGCTTTCGCGCAGAGCGCGGGCCCCGAGACCAAGAAAGCCGTGCTCGGCTATATCGCGTTGACCGACAGCGCGCCGCTGATCATCGCCAAGGAACGCGGGCTGTTCGCCAAGCACGGCGTGCCCGACGTCGAAGTTTCCAAGCAGGCGTCGTGGGGGGCCACGCGCGACAACATGGTGCTGGGCGGGGCCAGCAACGGCATCGACGGCGCGCATATCCTGCGCCCGATGGTGCATATGATCACGACCGGCTTGGTTACGCAGAACAACGTGCCCACGCCGATGTATGTGCTGCTAAACCTTAACGAGGACGGGCAGGCGATCTCCGTTTCCAACGAATATAAGGACCTCGGCGTCGGCAAGGATTCCTCGCCGCTCAAAGCCGCGTTCGAGCGCAAGAAGGCGCGTGGCGGCGAATTGACCGCCGCCGTCACTTTCCCGGGCGGCACGCACGATCTTTGGATGCGTTACTGGCTCGCCGCCGGCGGCATCGATCCCGACAGCGATATCCGCGTGATCGTCGTCCCGCCGCCGCAGATGGTCGCGAATATGCGCGTCGGCAATATGGACACGTTCTGCGTGGGCGAGCCGTGGAACGAGCAGCTGGTGAACCAGAATATCGGCTTCTCGGCGCTGACCACGGGCGAGCTGTGGTTCAACCACCCGGAAAAGGTGCTCGGCATGCGCGCCGAGTGGGTCGATAAGAACCCGAAGGCCGCGCAAGCGATCATGATGGCGGTGATGGAAGCCCAGCAATGGTGCGCTGGCGACGGCAACAAGGACGAGCTCGCCAACATCGTCGGCCGCCGCCAATGGTTCAACGTGCCGCCCGCCGACATCAATCTGCGCCTGAAGGGCGACATCAATTACGGCAATGGCCGCGCCGAGAAGGGCACCAATCTCTACATGAAGTTCTGGGGCAAGGGCGGCACGGTGTCCTATCCGTGGAAGAGCCTCGACACCTGGTTCATGACGGAGAACATCCGCTGGGGCCGCTACAAGCACGATTTCGACGTGAAGGGTCTGGTCGACAAGACCAACCGTTCGGATTTGTGGATCCAGTCCGCCAAGGCGCTCGGTATCTCGGATCACGTGTCGGGCGATTCGCGCGGCGTCGAAACGTTCTTCGACGGCGTGAAATTCGATCCGGCGAACCCGGCCGAGTATCTCAAGGCCGTGCGCATCAAGCGCGCGGCGGTCTGAGGGAGCGATGGAAATGGGCCTACCCGCACGCAAGCTCGAGACGGTGCCGGCGGCGAAAGCCGCCGGGCCGGCCGCGATCGTGCCGCTCAAGCGCGCGACCCCGTCGCTCGCCGAACGGATCAAACCGATCCTGAACGCGTTGTGGGTCAATCTGCTGCCCCCGGCCGTGACGGTCGCGATCATTCTCGCCGTCTGGCAGATCGCCTTCGATCGGCCGGGTGCCACGCTGCCCGCCCCGACGGTCGTATGGGATCAGGCATTCGACTTGATCTCGGAGCCGTTCTACGTCGCGGGCTCGCAGGATATGGGGCTGGGCTGGCGCGTTCTCACGTCGCTCCAGCGCGTGGCGATCGGCTTCGGCGCCGCCACGATCGTCGGCATCCTCGTGGGGGCGATCATCGGCCAATCGGTGTGGGCGATGCGCGGGCTCGACCCGGTGTTCCAGATATTGCGGACCGTTCCGCCTCTGGCATGGCTGCCCATTTCCTTGGCGGCGTTCCGCGACGCCAATCCTTCGGCGATTTTCGTGATCTTCATCACGGCGATCTGGCCGATCCTGATCAACACGGCGGTCGGCATCCGCAACATCCCGCAGGATTACCGTAACGTCGCGCAGGTGTTGCGGCTCAATCATCTTGAGTTCTTCGCCAAGATCATGCTGCCCGCCGCCGCACCCTACATCTTCACGGGGCTGCGCATCGGCATCGGTTTGGCGTGGCTCGCCATTGTCGCGGCCGAAATGCTGACCGGCGGTGTGGGCATCGGCTTCTTCATTTGGGACGCGTGGAACTCCTCGCGCATTCCCGACATCATCGTGGCGCTGGTCTATATCGGCATCGTGGGTTTCGCCCTCGATCGGATCGTGGCTTTCGTCGCGACGCGCGTCACGCGCGGCACGGCTTCGAACTGAGGCGGAGGGCGAAATGAACGCTTATCTGAAGCTCGACCGGATCGACAAGTCGTTCAAGCGTGGCGGGACGACCAGCGAGGTTCTGCGCGACGTCAATCTCGACATCGCCAAGGGCGAGTTTGTGTCGATCATCGGCCATTCGGGTTGCGGCAAGTCGACGCTGCTCAACATCGTCGCCGGCCTCGCCGACACGACCAAAGGCGTCGTGTTCCTCGACGGCCAAGCGGTGGAGGAGCCCGGCCCCGATCGCGCGGTCGTTTTCCAGAACCATTCGCTGCTGCCGTGGCTCACGGTCTACGACAATGTGCGCTTGGCGGTGGACAAGGTGTTCGGCGGCGCGAAATCGAAGGCCGAACGCCACGATTGGACGATGCAGCAGCTCGAACTCGTCCATATGGGCCACGCCAAGGACAAGCGCCCGGGCGAAATCTCCGGCGGCATGAAGCAGCGTGTGGGGATCGCGCGCGCGCTCGCCATGCAGCCCAAAGTGCTGCTGATGGACGAGCCGTTCGGCGCGCTCGACGCGCTGACCCGCGCGCATCTGCAGGACTCGGTCATGGAGATCCATGCGCGCCTGGGCAACACGGTGCTGATGGTCACGCACGACGTCGACGAGGCGGTGCTGCTCTCCGACCGCATCGTGATGATGACCAACGGCCCGGCCGCGACGATCGGCGAAGTGCTGGACGTCGATCTCGCCCGGCCGCGCAAGCGGCTCGATCTGGTCGCCAACCAGACCTATCTGTCGGCGCGGGCGGCGGTTCTCGAATTCCTTTACGCGCGCCACAAGGCGCCGTCGATCGCGGCATGAGCGCCGCGCCGTCGCGCATCGTCGTCGTCGGAAATGGCATGGCGGGTCAGCGCCTGCTGGCCGAACTCGACGCGCGCGGCCGCGCGAACGGCGTTCTGGCGATCGGCGCCGAGCCGCATCCCGCCTATAACCGCATCCTGTTGTCGTCGGTCTTGGCGGGGGAAGCGACGCTCGCCGATATCGGGCTGGGCGATCGCGATTGGTACGCGGCGCGCGGCATCGATCTCGTCACCGGCGATCCCGTCGTTGCGATCGACCGTGCCGCGAAGACGATCACGCTCGCCTCGGGGCGCCGCGAGAGCTACGGCAAGCTGGTGCTCGCGACCGGCTCGCGCGCGATCCGTTTGAACTTGCCCGGCGCCGAACGCGCCGTCGCCTTTCGCGATCTCGTCGATATCGAACGCTTGCGCGCGGCCGAAACCGGTAGTACGGCGGTCGTTATCGGCGGCGGTCTGCTCGGCCTGGAAGCCGCGTATGGCTTGGCCAGGCGCGGCGTGCGCGTCGCCCTTGTCCATCTGATGGACGATCTGATGGAACGCCAGCTCGATGCGGCGGCGGCGCGGCTTTTGGCGCAAGAAATCGCCAAGCGCGGCATCGAACTGCACCTTGGCGCTTCGACCGACCGGATCGAAGCGGACGCCGTCGTGCTGAAGGACGGAAAACGCATTCCGGCGTCGCTCGTCGTTATGGCGGTCGGCATCGCGCCGGAAGTCACGCTGGCGCGATCGGCCGGGCTCGATTGCGGGCGCGGCATACGGGTGGATGATGCGCTATGCAGCGTCGATCCCGACATCCACGCGCTGGGGGAATGCATCGAGCATCGCGGCGCGTGTTTCGGCTTGGTCGGCCCGATTTGGAATCAGGCGCGCGTTCTTGCCGATCTCTTGGCCGGGCGCACGGCGACTTACGAAGGCTCGAGCGTCGCGACGACGCTCAAAGTCTCCGGCGTGTCGCTATTCTCGGCCGGGATCGTGCGCGAAACGCCGGGCGCGGAAACGTTGATTTTTTCCGATCCCGCCCTTGGCGTCTATCGCAAGCTGATCCTGCGCGACGACCGGCTGGAAGGCGCCGTGCTTTACGGCGACACCGAAGGTTCCGGCTGGTACGCCGACGCAATCGCCACGCGCCGCGACATCTCGCATTGGCGCGATCGCATCGCGTTCGGCGCACCTGTTTCCCAGGCGGCTTAGGCCATGGACGATTTCACCGACGAGCAAAAGCAATATCTCGCGGGCTTCGCGACCGGTGTCGCCGCGCGCCGTGCGGCTTTGGGCTTGCCCGCGGGGCTTGCCGTCGGCGGCGGCGGCTCGGCCGCGCCCAATCCCGACGCGGCGATGTTCGAGGCGCAGGATCGCGCGGTCGCGGCGGGCGGGAAGCTATCGGTCGAGGAACAGGCCAAGCGCAAAACGCCGCCGCTCGATCGCTGGAACGCGCTGGTCGCGGCCGCCGAAACGAATTCGGCCCCGAAAGGGTCCGACGTTTTTCTGACCAAGTATTTCGGCCTGTTCCATGTCGCGCCGGCGCAGGATTCGTATATGTGCCGCCTGCGCATCCATCATGGCGTGCTCGACGCGCGCCAGATGCGCGGCCTCGCCGATCTCGCCGAGAAAATGGGCGGCGGTTATTCGCATGTGACGACGCGCAACAATCTCCAGATCCGCGAAATCGCGCCCAAGGATGCGCCGGATTTCCTGATCGCGTTGCAGGAGCTGGGCCTCACCGCGCGCGGGACGGGCGCCGACAATATCCGCAACATCACCGGCAGCCCGGCCGCCGGGATCGATCCGCAGGAATTGATCGACACGCGCGATCTGGGCAGAAAGCTCCAGTACCATATTCTCAACGGCCGGCATCTTTCGGCGCTGCCGCGCAAGTTCAACATCGCCTTCGACGGCGGCGGCAAGATCGGCGTTCTGGAAGACACGAACGATATCGGCTTCGCCGCCGTGAAGATCGGCAAAGGCCACGGCGTGGCGCCGGGCGTGTGGTTCCGCCTGATGCTGGGCGGTATCACCGGCCATCACGATTTCGCGCGCGACACCGGCGTGGTCGTGGCGCCCAAGGACGCGATCGCCATGTCGGACGCGATTCTGCGCGTCTATTGCGCGCATGGCGACCGCACGGACCGCAAGAAGGCGCGGCTCAAATATCTGCTCGATGCGTGGGGCTTCGACAAGTTCCTCGCGGAAGTCGAGACGACGCTCGGCCGCAAGCTCGATCGCGTACCGCTCGAGGTTTGCGAACCGCGCGGGCCCATCGACCGGGCGGGGCATTTGGGCGTGCATGCGCAAAACCAGTCGGGCCTGAACTGGATCGGCGTTGTCATGTCGGCGGGGCGCATGGAAGCGGCACAGATGCGCGGCCTTGCGGCGATCGCCGAGAAATTCGGCAGCGGCGCGCTGCGCCTGACCGTTTGGCAGAATTTGCTGATCCCGGATGTGCCCGACGCGCAGCTCGACGCGGCCAAGTCGGCGATCGAAGCGCTTGATCTCGATTGGCGCGCGTCCAACCCGCGCGGCGGCTTAATCGCTTGCACGGGCAATGCGGGCTGCAAATTCGCCGCCGCGAACACCAAGCTGCATGCCGAGCGCATCGCGACGCATCTCGAAACACGTTTGGCGCTCGACACGCCGGTCAATATCCATCTGACCGGCTGCCATCATTCCTGCGCCCAGCACTATGTCGGCGATATCGGCTTGATCGCGACCAAGATCGACGCGGGCGACGCGCAGATCGAAGGCTATCACTTGTTCGTCGGCGGCGGGGCCGGGGCGGAGCGCGGGCTCGGCCGCGAAGTGATGCGCGATGTCGCGGCCGAAGCGTTGCCCGCGCGGATCGAGGCGCTGCTGACGGTCTATCTTGCCGGGCGCCAGCCGGGCGAGAGCTTCCATGCTTGGGCGTCGCGCCAGGATGTGGCGTGTTTGCGCGCCGCCCTCGAACCCTCCGCCAAGGAATTGGCGGCGTGACCGTCTATATCCCCAAATTGCCCGAGGAAGCGCCGTTCTCGGCGGCGCAGCGCGCGTGGCTCAACGGCTATTTCGCCGGCATGATGGGCGGCGACACGGGCGAGGCCGCCGCAGCGCCGGTCGTCGCGGAAGAGGATTTTCCCTGGCACGATCCGGCCTTCGATCTCGACGACCGCTTGGCGATGGCGAAAGACCGCGCCTTGCCGCGCCGCTTGATGGCGGCGATGGCGCAGCTCGATTGCGGCCAATGCGGCTATCTGTGCCAGACCTATGGCGAGGCAATCGCGTCGGGCGCCGAGAAATCGCTCGGCAAATGCGTGCCCGGCGGCAAGGAAACGAGCAAGGCGCTACGGGCCTTGATGGCCGAAGCGCCGGCCGTGGCGCCGACGGCGATCAAAGCCGAAGCGGCGCATCCGCCCGGCCGCTTGATCGCCGAGGCCGTCTTCAAGGGCGCGACGCCGTTGAACGGCGCGGGTTCGGCCAAGGATACGCGCCATGTCGTGTTCGATCTGTCGGGTACAGGGCTCGACTATCGCCCCGGCGACGCTTTCGGCCTTTATGCGCCGGTCGATCCCGCTTTGGTCGATGCGGTCGTCGCGGCGTTGGGCAGCGTGCCTTCGCAGATGGTCGAGCGCGAAGGCCGAAAAATGCCGCTGCGCGATATGCTGTCGACGACGCTCGATATCGCGCGGCCGGGCGACAGCGTCGTCGAGACGATGATGAAACATGCGGCGCGTCCCGAGGATCGCGAGGGGCTCGCCAAGATTCTCGATGGCGCCGCAGATGCGCCGCTCGCCGATCCCGATCTGCTCGATCTGCTGCTGAAATTCCCTTTCGTACGCCCGCCGCTCGACGAATTGCTGGCGAGCCTCGAGGAATTGCAGCCGCGCCTCTATTCGATCGCGTCGAGCCCGCGCGCGCATGAAGGCGAAGTGCATTTGACGATCGGCGTCGTGCGCTACAGGCGCAACGATCGCGCACGCCAAGGTGTCGCTTCGACCTTCCTGGCCGAGCGCCATCCGCCGGGTGCGAGGCTGCGCTGCTTCGTGCAGCCCGCACACGGGTTCCGCCTGCCCGACGATTTGTCGAAGCCGGTCATTATGATCGGGCCGGGGACGGGGATCGCGCCCTTCCGCGCCTTCCTCGAAGAACGCCGCGCGACGCAAGCGCCGGGCAAGAATTGGCTGTTCTTCGGCGATCAGCACGAAGCCTGCGACTTCATCTATCGCGACGAGATCGAGGCTTTCCAAACCGATGGTACGCTGACACGGCTCGATCTCGCTTTCTCGCGCGACGGCGCCAAGAAAATCTATGTCCAGGATCGCATGCGCGACGCGGGCGCCGAGCTCTGGGCGTGGCTGAACGACGGTGCGCATGTCTATGTCTGCGGCGACGCCAGCCGCATGGCGCGCGATGTGGACGCCGCGTTGCGCGAGATCGTCGCGGCGCACGGCAATATGGACGAAACCGCCGCCAAAGCCTTCGTCCAGAAACTCGCCGCCGATAAACGCTATCAGCGGGACGTTTATTGATGAAACCCACGCGCACCACGTGCCCTTATTGCGGCGTGGGGTGCGGCGTGATCGCCTCGTCCGACGGCACGATCAAGGGCGATCCTGAACATCCCGCGAATTTCGGGCGCTTGTGCTCCAAGGGCTCGGCGCTGGGCGAGACGATCGATCTCGACGGCCGCTTGCTCTATCCGGAGGTTGACGGCAAGCGCGTCGATTGGGATACGGCCCTGAATTGCGTCGCCGACGGCTTCGCCGAAATCGTCAAGCGTAGGGGCCCCGACGCGGTCGCGTTCTATGTTTCCGGTCAGTTGCTGACCGAGGATTACTACGCCGCCAACAAGCTGATCAAAGGCTGGATCGGAACCGCGAATATCGACACGAATTCGCGGTTGTGCATGGCGTCCTCCGTCGCGGGGCATAAGCGCGCCTTCGGGTCGGACACCGTGCCCGGCAATTACGAGGATTTCGAGCTCGCCGAGCTGATCGTGCTCGTCGGCTCCAATCTCGCCTGGTGCCACCCCGTGCTGCATCAGCGCTTGCTGGCGGCACGCAGCGTGCGCGGCGGCTTGCCCAAGATCGTCGTGATCGATCCGCGCCGCACGGCGAGCTGCGAAGATGCCGAACTGCATTTGCCGTTGAAACCGGGCAGCGACGTGGCGTTGTTTGCCGGGCTTCTTCGGCATTTGCACGAAACCGGCGCGATCGACGCCGACTATGTCGCCAAACACACGAACGGTTTCGCGGCCTTGGGCGATCTGCCCGATCGCGCGGCGGTCGCGCGCGATTGCGGCTTGCATCCGCGCGACGTGGCGGCGTTTTTCGACATGTTCGCGCGCACGCCGAAAACCGTCACGGTCTATTCGCAGGGCGTGAATCAATCCTCGGCGGGCGTGGACAAGGTCAACGCCATCGTCAATTGCCATCTCGCCACGGGGCGCATCGGCAAGCCCGGCATGGGGCCGTTTTCGGTCACCGGCCAGCCCAACGCGATGGGCGGGCGCGAGGTGGGTGCCTTATCGAATCAACTCGCGGCGCATATGGATTTCGCACCCACCGATGTCGATCGGGTGCGGCGCTTCTGGGACAGCCCAACCATCGCGACGAAACCCGGCTTGAAGGCCGTCGATCTGTTCGCTGCGATCGAACGCGGCGAGATCGAGGCCGTATGGGTGATGGCGACGAACCCGGCCGCCAGTCTGCCGGATGCCGATCGCGTCAAAGCCGCCCTCGCCAAGTGCAAGCTGGTCGTCGTGTCGGATTGCGTTTCGCGCACCGACACGCTCGACCATGCGCATGTGAAACTCCCGGCGCTCGCCTGGGGCGAGAAAGACGGCACGGTGACGAATAGCGAGCGGCGTATTTCCCGCCAGCGTCCGTTCTTGCCGCCGCCGGGGGAGGCGAAGCAAGATTGGTGGATCGTCGCGCAGGTCGCCAAGCGGCTGGGGGCGGGCGCCGCCTTCGCGTGGAACGGTCCGGCCGAGATATTCGCCGAGCATGCGCGGCTGTCGGCGTTCGAGAATGGCGGCACGCGGGATTTCGATCTCGCCCATCTGATCGATCTCGATTACGATGCGATGCGCCCGACGCAATGGCCCGCGCGCGAACGCTTCTTCGCCGCGGGCGGGTTCTACACGGCCGATCGTAAAGCGAGATTCGTTCCCACGGTGCCGCGCGCGCCCGTCAACGCGCCGGACGGCGCTTTCCCGCTGATCTTGAACACCGGCCGCGTGCGCGACCAATGGCATACGATGACGCGGACGGGAAAATCCCCGCGTCTTGCCGGCCATATCCGCGAAGCCTATGTCGCCATCAATCCGGAAGATGCGACCAAGCATGGCCTTAACGATGGCGGTTTCGCGAAACTCGCGTCGCGCTGGGGTGCTGCGATATTGCGCGTAAGTCTCGACGCGGGCCAAACGTCCGGCGAGATTTACGCGCCGTTCCATTGGACCGGCACGCACGGATCGCATGCGCGCGTCAACGCCACGATCAATCCGGCGGTCGATCCGATCTCCGGCCAGCCCGAACTCAAACACACGCCCGTGCGGCTCCAATCCTGGGTGCCGGCGTGGGAAGGCTTCCTGCTGCGGCGCGACGGTGCGGCACCTCTTGCCGATTATTGGCTCGCCAGTGCCGGTGTTGCGCATACGCGCTACGACCTTGCGGGGATCGGCGCGCCGGATATCGATGCGCTGATCGGACAGGCCGACGCGCGCATCGATTATATCGACGCGGCCGGTGGGCGATATCGCGCCGCGACGTTCAAAGACGGGCGCTTGGCGGCGGTTCTATTCGTCGGCCCGCGCGAGACCTTGCCCGACGGCGCCTGGCTCGCCGGGTTGTTCGCGAAGGATACGATCGATGCGGTCGAACGCCGCGCGCTGCTGTCGGGATATCCGCCATCGGGTGAAGCCTCGGTCGGCGCGCTGATCTGCGCCTGCCACGGCGTGCGTGCGGGTACGATCGAGGACGCGATCGCGGGTGGCTGTGCAAGTGCGGCCGCGATCGGGACGGCGACGAAGGCGGGCACCAATTGCGGCTCTTGCGTGCCCGAATTGCGCGCGATGCTCGCCGCCCTGATCCGGGAGGCCGCCTGATGCGCCATTTCCCGATCTTCCTCGATCTTTCGGGCAAGCCCGTTTTGGTGATCGGCGCGGGGCGGATCGCCGATGCCAAGGCCGAGCAGCTTGCGCAAGCGGGCGCCGTTGTCCGCCGCGCGGAAATTTTCGACACGATCGGCGTCGCGGCCCTCGCCGTTTGCGCCGATTCCGCGCAAGGCGAAATCGTCGCCGCTGCCGCGCGGGCGGCGAAAATTCCGGTCAATGTCGTCGATCGTCCGGCGCTTTGCGACTTCATTTGGCCTTCGATCGTCGATCGCGATCCCGTGACGATCGCGATCTGCACGTCGGGAACGTCGCCGGTTCTCGCACGCCATTTGCGCACGCGGATCGAGCTTGCCGTACCGGCGGCGTTCGGCCGTTTGGCCGAATGGGCGGGCCGATTGCGTGCGCGGATCGCGCGGGCGATCCCCGATCTCGGCGAACGGCGCGCGTTTTGGGAACGCGTCCTAAGCGGCCCGGCCGCCGATTTGGCGATGGCGGGCGACGCGCAAGCCGCCGAGCGCGCGCTAGACCGCGCGCTATTGGGGGCGGCGGGTCCCGAGGCGAATGTCGAGATCGTCGTTCTTCCGGAAGCCCCGGATTTGCTGACGCTTCGCGATCTGCGCTTGCTGCAGAACGCCGATACGATTCTCCATCCCGCCGGCATCGACGCGCGGTTCTTGGCGTTTGCGCGGCGCGACGCGGCGCGCATGATTTGCGGTTCCGCCGAAACGGATAATCCGGCGAATGCCGGGCGAATTATTCGCCTGGAAATGCCGAACTCCGCGCCCGCGGACCGCGCGGCGGGGCCCGTCGGCGCCACAACGGATGCGGCGGACGGTATCATGTTCGTGCGCCGATAAGTCGAGCGCGGACTCGTCCGATACAAGCCGCTATAATCGGCCCTGCGCGGCCATTCGCCCTTTCGCAAGGGCCATTCGAAAATCCGCCGCGAAGGGAGATCTCGCCATGTCGGCGGAAGCGAACTTGAAAGCGTTGGGAATCGTGTTGCCCGAAACGGTCGCGCCGGTCGCGACCTATGTTCCGTTCCGCCTGCACGGCGATACGCTTTATCTGTCGGGCCAGGGCCCGCGCCGGAAGGAAGGCGGCTACGAGACCGGCATCGTCGGCAAGGACGTGACGGTCGACGCCGCCTATCAGCACGCGCGCACGACCGGGCTCGGGCTTCTCGCGACGGTGCGCCAAGCGCTGGGCAGTCTCGATCGCGTCGACTACATCGTGAAGCTGCTGGGCATGGTCAATGCGGCCCCCGGTTTCGGATCGCAGCCGCAAGTGATCAACGGCTGCTCGGATCTGTTCGTCGAAGTGTTCGGCGATCTCGGCCGCCATGCGCGCTCGGCCGTCGGCATGGGCAGTCTGCCCAACAACATGACGGTGGAGATCGAGGCGATCTTCGCCGTGAAACGCTGATCATGGATATCTCGGCGATCCTCGACGGCACGCTCGATGACCTCGACAAGGGTGTGCCCGGCGGCGCTTCGCTGCGTTTGCGCGATGCCGGCAAGCAAGGCTGGAATCTTCTGGCGGAGGATCTGCCGCTGCCGGTCTGCGTGCTCAAGCGCGACGCGATCGAAGCCAACGAAAAGCTGATGGCGAAGTTCCTCGCCGCGACGGGCGCCATCCTCGCCCCGCACGGCAAGACGACGATGAGTCCGCAGCTGTTCAAGCGCCAGCTCGATGCGGGCGCTTGGGCGATCACCCTCGCCAATGTCGCCCAGATCCAAGTCGCGCGGCGTTTCGGCGTGCGGCGGATCGTGCTCGCCAATCAATTGATCGGCAAACAGGCCATCCGATACGTCGTCGACGAACTGGCGCGCGACACGGCGTTCGAATTCTTTTGCCTGATCGATTCGCCTGAAGGGCTGGCCGCCCTCGTCGATGCCGCGCGCGCGAAGGATTTGCGCGGCCGGATCGGCGTCTTCCTCGAAGGCGGCATGGCGGGGATGCGCACGGGCGTGCGTACCCATGACGCCGCGTTGGCACTGGCGCGTGCGATCAAGGCGGCGGCGCCGTTCGTCGCCTTGCGCGGCGTGGAAGGTTTCGAAGGCTTGGTCTCGGGCCCCGAAGGCGCCTTGAAAGTCACGGCTTTCGTCGAATTCCTGGCGAAGATCGCCGAAAGCGTCGATGCGGAAAACCTATGGGGCGAGGGGCCGGCGATCCTGACCGCCGGCGGCTCGGCATTCTACGACATCGTCGCGCGGCGATTCGCCAGCCTCACGTTGAAGCGCGAGAAGGTCACGCTGATCCGCTCGGGCTGTTACCTCACGCATGATTCCAAGATGTACGATCTGGCCTTCGATCAGATCGCGCATCGCATGCCCGAGTTCGCGCGCGAAGGCCGGCCGCAATCGGCGTTGGAGGTTTGGGCCTATGTCCAATCGCGCCCGGAACCCACGCGCGTGCTGGTGACCTTGGGCAAACGCGACACCGCCTACGATCCGTTCCTGCCGGAGCCGAAACTCTGGTATCGGCCCGGCACGACGCCGCGCGCGCCGCAAGCGCTCGCCGGGCATGTTTGCGTGTCGCTCAACGATCAGCACTGCTATCTCGACGTGCCGGCGGATTCACCCTTGCGCGTGGGCGACATGGTCGGCTTCGGCGTTTCGCACCCGTGCCTGACCTTCGACAAATGGCGCGTCATGCCGATCGTCGATCGCGAGTACGGTGTCGTCGACGCGATCCGGACCTTTTTCTGAATAGTCGCGGTCCGGATCGCCGCCGGCGTCACATCGCGCCGGCTTTCTCGTATTGGCCGATCGACATCGTCTTGTCCTGCACCTTGCCCTCGAATTGGCGCTGGCCGACCGAGTGCAGCATGCGGAAGCGCATATATTCGCCCGCATACATGTCGTCGTAGCGCGACGGGTTTTCGGCCGAAGCCGTGCCGGGAACCGGATCGAGCTTCGCCCAGAAATTCGGCTTCTGGAAGAAACCCAGCGAGATACGCGCCGTATGCGCTTGGTCGCGCGGCGGGTTGGCGACGCGATGCTTGGACGAGCGCCAGCGGTCGTTGGTCCAGCGGCGCATCGTGTCGCCGATATTCATCATGATCTGTCCTTCGACGCCGCGCATGTCGCGCCACACGCCGTCGTCACCCAGGATTTGCAACCCGCCGGGATGCGCGCCGTCCAGGCCCGAATCTTGGAAGAGATACGTCATCGCGCCGACATCGGAATGCGGCGGCGAGCGCATGTCTTCGCCCGTGGGCGCTTCGGGCTGGGGCGGGTAGTGCATCCAGCTCATCGTGCTTTCGTGTTTGTCGAACTTGTCGTCGAACCAATGTTCGTCCTGACCGAGCGCCATCGACGCGATGCGCACGACAATCTTCGACGCGCGTTCCATCTGCGTATAGAGCGCGAGATATGTTTCCTGGAAGCCGGGCAGATCGGGCCAGCGATTGGGCTGGTACTCCCAACCCACATCGGGATGGTCGGGCTTGTATTCGGCCGACGGCACCGGGCGGCTGATCATGAATTTCTCGCGCAGCTGAACGCCGTTATTGCCGCCGAACAGCTTGCCCACGCTTTCCGAGCCCTTGCCGAAATAGCCATTGAAATTGATCGGCGTCTCGGGCCCCAGCGCCTTCTTCGTTTCCATCGGCAGCGCGAAGAAGCGACGCGCCTCGGCGAAGCAGCGGTCGAGCAAGGCGAGATCGACGCCGTGACCCTTCAGGATCATGAACCCGTTCTCGCGGCCGGCGCGATCGAATTCGGCGGCGACTTCCTTCTTGGCGGCGAGATCGCCTTGATCGAATTTGGCGAGGTCGATGACGCGGGCGACGGCGATATTGGACATGGGGTCTCTCCTCAGGCTTGTTGTTGGGGTTCGAGCTTGCGGCCATAGGCGGGATCGGGCGCCGCCATCAAACCGGGTTCGAACACGCTTTCGACGTTCTCGAGCACGCCCACGGAATGGAGCATGCGGTAGCGCATATATTCGCCCGCCGGCATCGGCGGGTAGACGGGGGCTTCGCCCGGCGCCACGCAACTCGGCACCGCCGCCAAGGCCGCGTGGAAATTCGGCTTCTGGAAGAAAGCGAGCGACACGCGGCCCTTGGCTGCCGACGCGGCATCCGGCGGATTGGCGACGCGATGCAGCGACGAGGTCCAGCGATTATTGGTCCAGCGGCGCAACAGATCGCCGACATTGACCATGATTGTGCCCGGCTCGTAGCGCGCATCGAGCCATTTGCCGTGCTCGTCCATGATCTCCAGTCCGCCACTGGCGAGGCCTTGGCCGATCCCTTCGATCAGAATGGTGATCGAGCCGATATCGCGATGCGGGCTGGAGCGGAACTGCCCTTCCTTGGCGCCCGAAGGTTGCGGCGGATAATGGTTCCAGGTCGCCGTGCTCTCCTGCTTATCGAGCTTGTCGTCGAACCATTCGGCGTTCATGCCCAAAGCGGCGGCCATCACGCCCATCACGCGTTTGCCGGTCGTTTCCATCGCGGCGTAGTAGGCGAGGAAGGTCGGCGCGAACGCGGCGGGATCGGCCGGCAGCCGGTTGGGCTGATATTCCCAACCGATCTTCGGCTGGGCCGGATCGTATTCGCCGGTATCGGTCGGGCGGCTGATCTTGAATTTCTCCTTGAGATCGAAATTCGTTTTCGAGCCGAACAGGGCGCCGGACAATTCGCTTTCCGGGCCCCAATAGCCGTTGAAATCGCCATCCTTCGCCGGGCCGTAGCGGCGCTTGAAGGCCGCGGGCTTGGCGAAGAAATCCTGCGCCGCCGCGACGCATTTGGCGGTCAGGTCGATCGGGAAACCGTGACCCGCGAAACGCATGAAGCCAAGATGGCGCCCGGCGTCGTCGACTTGGCGCGCGACGGCCTCGCGGTCGGCGGCGGTGCCTTCGAAGAACGGCGTCAGATCGATCGTGGGTATCGCCACGGCAATTCCTTCCCGGTCAGTCGTTGAGTTTCTCGAGCCCGAGCGTCGACGAGACGACGCCCAGAATCACGACCGACAACGCGATTTGTGCGGCCGATACGGCGGCGACCATCGGCGTGTTGTCGTTCTGCACCAGCGACATCAGCTCGACCGGCAAGGGCCGGTCGCGATGGCCATGGGTGAAGATCGCGACCGAGATATTGTCGAAGCCTTCGATGAAGGTGAATGCCGCGCCGGCCCATATCGCGGGCAGCAACAACGGCAACACGACATGGCGGAAGGTCTGGAACCGCGTGGCGCCGAGATTGGCGGACGCCTCCTCCAGCGCCACGTCGAGGCGCATCAGCCGCGCCATGACGATGCGGATCATCACCGCCAGGATGAAGCACGCGACCGCCAAGCTTTGCAGGCCGATCGATGGGCGCGCATTGATCGTGGCGCCCGCGAACAGGATGGCGATGCCCAGCACGATACCGGGCACCATATGCGGGAACAGAACGAACACCGACAACGCCTGCCGGCCCTTGAAACGGCCGCGCACGCAGGCGATGGCCGTGGGCACGCCCAGCGCCAGGCACATGCCGGTGACGATCAGGCCGACTTTCAGGCTGACCCACATCGCCTGGATCAACTCGGGCGTGGCGAACAGCTTGGCGTACCAGTCGAAGGTGAAGCCGACCGGCGGGAACGACACGTAGCTGCGCGTATCGAACGAAATCGCGACCACGATCAGCGACGGCGCCACGAGCAACGCGAGCGACAGAAAGCCGATGGCGTAGATCGCCGCGACGCCGATGCGGTCGGTCAACGCGATTTTCCGGGCGCCGCTCACGCCACACCTTCCTGGCGGATCCAACGCGTCGCGGCCTGGCTCGCCCAGGTGAAGAGCCCGATGAAGAAGATGCAGGTGACGAGCAGCAGCGTCGAGGTGACGGCCCCCTTGCTCCATTCGAGCGAATAGACCATCTGCTCGAACGCCATCGTCGCGGCGTTGAGATAGTTCCCGCCGCCCAGCAATTGCGGCACAACGAAGGTCGTGTAGCTCAGCGTGAAGACGAGCGTGGCGCCGGTGCCGATCCCCGGCACGCTCATCGGCAGGATCACGTGGCGCAGGGTCTGCAAACGCGAGGCGCCGAGATTGGCCGAGGCTTCGTCGAGCGCCTTGTCGTGGCGCGTCATCACCGCGATCAGCGGCAGGATCATCAAGGGCAGATGCACCTGGGTCATGCCGATCAGCACGGCCCAATGCGTATTGAGGATGCGCAAGGGCGTGTCGATCAAGCCGAGATCGAGCAGGGCGCGGTTCACGATGCCGCGCTGCCCGCCGAGGATCACGATCCAGGCATAGGTGCGCACGATGCCGCTGGTCAGCAGCGGGGCGATCACCGCGATCAGAATCGCGCGGCGCGCGAACGTGCCGGAGCGCAAATAGAGATACGCGACCGGAAAGCCGAAGATCAGGCACAACGCCGTGACCGACAGCGATAGATTGATCGAGCGCTGGAAGGTCAGCAGATACAGCCGGTCGCCGAGGATCTTCGTCAGATGGTCGAGGGTGAAATCCTGCGACACGATCACGCCGCGCGACACCACGATATCCGAAAAGCCGAAGGACAGCAGCAGGACGAGCGGTATCACCATCAGCACGGTCAGGAAGGCGACCGCCGGGATCGCGGGCCAAAACCCGCGCCCATTGGCGAAGCGCGCGATCATATCGAGCATCAGGACGACGCCTCGAACACGACGCAGGCGCTGGCGTCGCGCACGGCAAGCCCCACCTTCGCGCCGACCGGCAGATGGCCCGCTGGCGAATCGCGCAAAGCGGCGATCTTGAAGCTGGTGCCGTCGGCGGCGTCGATCTCGTATTCGACGATGGCGCCGGCGGGCCGGCCGAACGTAACGCGGCCTTGCCAGCCGGCACGCGAATCGCCCGCATCGAGGATCTCGAAATTCTGCGGCCGCACCAGGACCTGCACGTCGCCGCTGAGGGGTGTGGCGAGTTTGATGCCGCCCGGCAGCGTCGCCGCGCCGCCCGACGCGCGCGCGACGAGCATGTTCGACGTGCCGACGAATTGCGCGACGTAAGGCGAGGCGGGCCGGTCGTAGATGTCGATCGGATTGGCGACCTGGGCGATGCGGCCCCCGCCCATGACCGCGACGCGGTCGGAGATCGCCAGGGCTTCGTCCTGATCGTGGGTGACGAAGATCGCTGTCATGCCCAGGCGCTTGATCAGCTTGCGCAGCTCCGCCTGCATGCCCGCGCGCAGCTTGGCGTCGAGGGCGTTGAACGCTTCGTCGAGCAGCAGCAATTTGGGTTCGACGACCAAGGCGCGCGCCACGGCGACGCGCTGCTGCTGACCGCCGGACAAGGCGATCGGGTAGCGGTCCTTGAGTTCGGAGAGCGAGACGAGGGCGAGAATATCGGCCACGCGCCGATCGATTTCGGCCTTCGGCGCCCCGCGCATTTTCAGTCCGTAGCCGACATTGGCGGCGACGGTCAGATGCGGGAACAGCGCGTAGTTCTGGAACACGACGCCGACCGGGCGGCGATTGACGGGCAGGGCCAGCGTGTCGATATCGTCGATGGCGATGCGGCCCGCATCGGGTTCGGCAAACCCTGCGATACAGCGCAGCAGCGTGGTCTTGCCGCAGCCCGACGGCCCGAGCAGCGTGACGATCTCGCCCCTGCCGATCGCAAGCGCGCAATCGGCCAGGGCGACGTGATCGCCGAAACGCTTGGTCAGGCCGTCGATGGCGACGAAAGGCGCCAAACCGACATAGGCACCGTCCATCGCCCGATCAGCCCGCGAAGACGCGGTCGAAGGCTTCGGTGATGCGTCCGCGTGCGGGTGCGAGCTTCGTCCAATCCACCGCTTGGATCTTCGCGATCTCTTCCGCCGAGGACGGCATGAAGGGGGCGGCTTCCGGCGGCGGCAGAACGCCCTTCACCGTCGGCCCAAAGAAATAGGGCGCGTTGGCCGCGAATTTCTGATGCTCGGGCGACAGCATCTCGTTGATCAGGTCGAAGGCCACGTCCTTGGCGGCCGAGTTCACGAACAACGTGCTCGACGACGGCAACACCATCGTGCCCGGTTCCGGCTTGACGAAGCCGATCGGCAAACCGCGCGACGCGGCGATGGCCGTATTCGTGTGCCATAGCACCGCGGCCGAAATTTCGCCGCGCTCCATCATCTGCGTCAGCAGGCCGGGGGTGCGGCCGACGACGGGGTTGATTTCCTTCCACTTGGCGAGACCGGCATCGAGATCGTCGGGGCCCGCGCCGAACAGGCGCGCCGCCATCGACAAGGTGCCGAGGCCGAGATTGGACGCGGGCCGCGCGATGCCGACCTTGCCCTTGAGCTCGGGCTTCCACAGATCGGCCCAGGTCTTCGGCGGCTCCTTCAGCAGTTCGCGATTATAGGCGATACCGATCACCGTATAGGTGACGGGAACGCCGTAGCCATAGGCTTCGACCAGGAAGCGCGGCTCCACATTCGCGGCGTTCGGCACGCTGGAAAGATCGTATTTCTCGAGCACGCCTTCGGCGACGGCGTTGAGCACGGCGGGCGGCTCCATCCCGGTCATGTCGTAAGGCGAAGCGCCACGCGCGGCTTTCACCTGGGCGATCGCTTCGGCCGACAGGCCGGGCACGATGCGCACGGTGGTGCCCGGACGGCGGCCCTGGACGATGGCGGCCGCGCGCTTATAGGGATCGTCGAGCGCGCCGCCGAAGCCGATCACGACCAATTCGCGCGCCTGGGCGCGCACGAGGCGCGGTGCGGCGAGAACGGCACCGGCGCCGGCGAGACCGGCAAAAAGGCGGCGGCGGGAAACGGAACGGATCGGCATGGCGGTCATTCTCCAGGTTTCGCGACGGGTCTGGAGGGATTGTGTGCAATCCATATGCCGGGCATAGCGCTTGCAGTTCACGCGGTGGGAGTACATTCGCATGCACGCGCGCCATCGCCGGATTTCGTTTGAATGCCGTTATTTAAGCCGGGGTGCGGCTTTGCCCTACGGCGATCCGTCGCGCGAAACGCCCAAGAACCCTGCCGAAACCTTCGGCAGTCGGATCAACCTGTATGCAACAGTTAATCCTGTATGCAATTTGATCCGCCCCTGTTCGAAGACGCCTTAACGAGAGGAAATCGCCATGACCCAAGTTCCCGTGATCGACATTTCGGGCTTCGCCACGGGCGACGCCGCCACGCGTGCGGCGATCGCCAAGAAGGTGGACGACACGTTCCGCCAGATCGGATTCCTGACGCTGACCGGCCACGGCGTGCCGACCGACGCGATCGGCGCCGCTTTCGCTACGGCGCATGAATTCTTCCGTCTGCCGGAGGAAGAGAAGGCGAAATACGCGCCGCCCGCGCTCGACATTTTCCGTGGCTTCAACAGCTCGGCCACGCAACGCTCCGGCTCGTCGTACAACAAGGGGCTGCCGCCCGATCTGCGCGAGAATTACATGATGAGCCGGATCGACATCGACGATCCGTATTTCCGCCGCCCGGAATTCGGCAACACCTACGCGCCGAATCATTGGCCCGAGACGCCCGCCGCCTATCGCGCGACGTGGGAGCGCTTCTATCGCGAGATGAACGGTCTGGCCGACCGTTTCATGCATATCTGCGCGACGGCGCTGGGACTCGAAGAAACCTGGTTCGACGACAAGACGGACAAATCGTCGTCGACCTGCACCGCCAACCATTACCCCTCGCAGCCCGACGCGCCTTTGCCCGGCCAATTGCGCGCCGGGGCGCATTCCGACGTTGGCAGCATCACGCTGCTGCTGCAGGAGCGCGCGATGGGCGGCTTGCAGGTGCTCGGCAAGGACGAGCAATGGCACGACGTGGTGACGCCGCGCGACGCGGTGATCGTCAATGTCGGCGATCTGCTGGCGCAATGGACCAACGACCGCTGGGTTTCGACCAAGCATCGCGTGGTCAATCCGCCGCGCGAATACGCGTCGACCGACCGCATGTCGCTGTCGTTCTTCCAGCATCCGAACTACGACGCGACCGTCGAATGCGTGCCGACCTGCACGGGCCCCGGCAATCCGCCGAAATACGAGCCGATCTGGGCGGGCACGCATATGCACCGGCGCATGATGCGCGCGCGCGAATGGAAGAAGGTCGACGCGGCCTGATTTCCGCCCCTCCGCTTCATTCCCCCTCGTGAAAGGATTCGACGAATGACAACCCGCAGACATTTTCTGATCGGCACGGCGGCGCTGTTGGGCGCCCCCGCGATCGTGCGCGCGCAGACCAAGGAGATCGTCGTCGGCGGCCCCGGCGGCATGGCCGGGCTGATGCGCGACGACATCATCCCCGCTTTCGAAAAGCGTACCGGCGCCAAGGTGCTGTTCGAAGGCTCGCGCTCGGTTGTGAACCTGCAGAAGCTGCAAACGAATAAGGACAAGCCGACGATGTCGGTCGTCATGATGGACGAAGACATCATGTTGCGCGCCGGCGGCGAAGGCCTGATCGCGCCGGTGACGCCTTCCGGCGTGAAGGGTCTGTCGAAAGTGGTGCCGGTCGCGGTCGCCAAGGACGGGATGTGGGTGCGCTATAAAACGCCGCGCGTCGCCGTGGCGTTCAACTCGACGCGCGTGCCCGGCGGCGTGCCGACCTGGGCCGAATTGTGGGACGCGAAGTATCGCGGTAAGCTGGCCGTGCCGCATATGAGCCTGACCTCGACCGCCAACGTGTTGACGATCGCGTCGCATCTGGAAACCGGCAAGCCCTTCCAGGAAGCGCAATACGACGTCGATGCCGGCTTCAAGAAGCTGCGCGCGCTGAAGCCCAATGTGATGGCCTTTTATAACAACGGCCAGCAAGGCCAGGCGCTGCTCGAACAGGGCGAAGCCTGGGCGATTCCTGGCGAGATCACGTCCTATGTGCTGCTGCGCAAGGGCGAGGGCGTGAAGATCGATCTGGCCGCCCCCAAGGAAGGCTCGTTCGGCATTCCGTCCTGCGTCGCCGAAGTGAAGGGCGCGCCGAATGCCGAACTCGCGCGCGAGTTCATCACCGAGTTGCTCGAAGCGCCCGCGCAGAAGCTATTCGCCGAGCGTTATTTCGACTCGCCGGCCAATCCCTCGACGCCGGTCGGCCCCGGCATCATGTCGCCCAGCGAGATGTTCAATACGGATTGGGAATTCGTGTCGAAGAATCGCGCGGCGTGGATCGAGCGCTTCGACCGCGAAGTCGTGGCCTGAGCGTGACGGCAATCGCGGGCAAGGCGGGCGGAATGATGAAACGGGCGGCCGCGCGCCGCCGTATCGATCCGCTGGCCCTGCTCGCGATTCCCGCCGCGGCTTATTTCGTCGTGGCGCTGGTCTTCCCGCTCGGGCGTCTGCTGCTCGACGGGTTCAGCGACGGCGACGGGGTGGGGATCGGCAATTTCACGCGCTATCTCAACGATCCCTATAGTCTCGGCGTCGTGTGGAACACGTTGCGTTATGGCGCGCTGGTGACGATCGTCGCCGCGATCGGTGGCTATGCCTACGCCTATACGATGGCGCGCAGCGGTCCGAAAATGCAGATGCTGCTGCTGATCGCCATCGTGCTGCCGATGACGACCAGCGTGATCGTCAAAGCCTTCGGCTGGTTGGTGCTGCTGCGCTCCAACGGCCTGGTCAATCATCTGCTGATGCTGACCGGCATTACGCGCGAGCCCTTGCCGCTGCTGTTTTCCCAACCCGGCCTGATCGTCGGTACGGCGTCGATCCTGCTGCCTTATATGGTGTTGCCGATCTTCGGCGTATTGCGCCAGATCCATCCCGATCTACTGGGGGCGGCCGCGACGCTGGGCGGCTCGCCCGTCTATTGCTTCCGCAAGGTCATCCTGCCGCTCAGCCTGCCGGGCTTGATCGCCGGCATCTGCTTCGTCTTCTCGATGGCCGTCTCGGCCTATGTCATTCCCAGCCTGCTGACCGGGGCGGGGTTCAAAACCCTGTCGAAAGTCGCGGCGGATTCCTATCTCGTCATCCTCAATCCGGTGCGCGGCGCCACGGTGTCGCTGATCCTGCTGGCGGTCGCCTTCGCCGCCGTGTTCCTCGCGGGCCGCGTGGTCAACCGCAAGCCGGGTCAGGTGCGCGCGTGATCAAACGCCCGCTCGAAAAGCTCGTCTTCGCGACGACCGGCTTGGTACTGGCGATCCAGTTGGCGCCGATCGTCGTCGTCGTGCTCGTCTCGGTCTCCGCCTCGCCGGTGTTCGACGTGACGGTCGGCGAGTTCTCCGCGCGCTGGTGGGAACGGCTCTGGGCCAACCGCACCTTCTGGAGCGCCATGACGCTCTCGGCGCAGATCGCGGCAGTCTCGACTTTCTTGGCGATCCTGCTGGGCACGCCCGCCGCGATCGCCATCGCGCGCGCCGCGTTTCCCGGCCGCGACGCGCTGGCGGCGCTGATCCTCTCGCCGCTGATGCTGCCGGGCATCGTGCTCGGTATCGCCATGCTGCAAGGCTTCAAGGCCTATGGCTTGACGGTTCCATTGGCGGCCATCGTCGCCGGGCACGTCGTGATGACGCTGCCCTTCATCGTGCGCTCCATCCTGGCCGCGTTGGCGTTGTTCGATTTCACGCTGATCGATGCGGCGCGCACGCTGGGCTGTTCCTTTCCGCGCGCGATCCGTAAAGTGATGATTCCGGCACTCGCGCCGGCCTATGTCAGCGGCGGAATCTTCGCCTTTCTCGCCTCGTTCGACAATTATCCGATCTCGATCTTTCTCGCTGATGCGCGTACGAAGACGCTACCCGTCCAACTGCTCGAATATATCGAAGAGTCGCCCAATCCCATGATCGCCGCCGTCTCCACCTTGCTGCTCGTCCTGACGATCGTCGCCCTGTTGGCGCTGGAACGCTTCGTGGGCTTGCGCCGCGCGGCCGCGATATGAGCGGCCAAATCCAACGCGTCGTCGCGGGCCGCATTCTCGAAGGCTTCGCGAAAGACGGCACGCCGATCCTGCACGAGAACGCGGCAATGGCGATCCAAGACGGCAAGGTGCTGGCGATCGGGCCGGCGGCCGAGATGCGCGCGGCGCATCCAGGTGCCGCGGAAACCGGCGGGCCGGAGATGTTCGTCATCCCCGGCCTTATCAACGCGCATCATCATGTCGGGTTGACGCCGCTGCAACTGGGCTCGCCCGATCATCCGCTGGAGCTGTGGTTCGCGAGCCGGTTGGCCTTGCGCGACGTCGATCCCTATCTCGATACGCTTTTCTCGGCGTTCGAGATGATCGCGAGCGGCGTGACGACCGTGCAGCATTTGCACAGCCGCGCGCCCGGCACGGCGGAGCAGATCGTCGCGACCGCTGGCCGGGTGATGGACGCCTATCGCGATATCGGCCTGCGCGCGTCCTATTCGATGGGCCTGCGCGACCAGAATCGTCTCGTCTACGCCGACGACGAAGAATTCACGGCCAGCGTGCCGGCGGATGTGCAGCCGAGCTTGCGCGACTATTTCAAGCGCTTCACCCTGCCACTCGACGATCAGCGCGCGGTCTATGAGGCGTTGCGCGCGAAGGCCGGCGGCCTGATCGCGGTTCAGCTGGCGCCGGCCAATCTACATTGGCTGTCGGATCGCGCGTTGGAACTCGCGGCCGAATTGTCGACGCGCGACAAGGCGCCGATGCATATCCATCTGGTCGAAACGGTCTACCAGAAGGCCTATGCGAAAAAGCGCACGGGCGGCACGGCGCTCGAACATCTCCATCGCATGGGCCTGACCGGGCCGTTGCTGACGGCCGGGCATTCGACCTGGATGACGGAAAGCGATATCGAGCTTTGCGCGCATACGGGCACGCGCATCTGCCATAATTGCAGCTCCAATCTGCGGCTCAAAAGCGGTTTGGCGCCGCTCAACCGCTTCCTCGCCAAGGGTATTCGCGTCGGTCTCGGCATGGACGAGGCGGGGATCAACGACGACCGCGACATGTTGCAGGAAATGCGCATGGCGCTGCGCATGCATCGCGAGCCGGGGCTCGATGCGCCGCATCCGGAGCCCGCGCAGATCCTGCGCATGGCGACCGAATTCGGCGCCGAGACGACGCCCTTCGGCACCGCGATCGGGCGCCTCCATCCCGGCTGCGAAGCCGATCTGGTGATGTTCGATTGGGATACGGTGACCTATCCCTATCAGAACGACGCGGTCGCACCGATCGACGTGCTGGTCCAGCGCGCGCGCGGCAATGCGGTTAAGCGCGTGATGATCGCGGGCGAGACCGTCTATAAGGATGGAAGCTTCACGAAGCTCGATCGCGATGCGACGCTGGCGGAAATCGCCGCGCGCATGAAGGCGCCGTTGACGCCGGCCGAACTTGACCGCGTGACGCTCGCCAAGTCGGTCTTCCCTTACGTGAAGCAGTTCTACGACGGCTATCTCGACGGGATCGGCATGGATCCCCATTACCGCCTCAGCGGCCGGGATTAGCGCGGCGTCAAAGGCACGCCGATATAGGCGCCGAATTCGGTGACGAAGTCGCACGACACGCAAGCGTGAACGCGGCCTTGGCGGTCGTCGAATGTCGCGCGCGCGTGCACGGGAAACACCGGCTGATGCCACACGCCGGGATCGATATGCACGCCGACGCTGCCGTCGAAATGGAAGGCGACGAAATCCTCGGGCTTCAAATCGTCGCCGGGCTTCGCCAACAGCGCCACGAAGGATGCGCCATCGCGCGGGACGAAGATCTGTCCGCCATCGGGATGGTAATTCGCCTCGTGCGTATAGAGCAGCGTGGCGTCCGTCGGTTCGCGGTCTTCGCGCGCATCGGCGGGATCGTCGAACCAGCCGGTCACATAGCCGCGCCCGACCGCGTGATTGACCGCGTGCTGAATTTGGCCGCGCCGGACCATCTCGAACGTATCCTCGACCGTGCCGCCTTCGTTGCCCGTGCCATCGACGATGGGCCGCCAGCCGGGTTGCGGCCAGGTGACGATCGTGACCTTGCCGGTCGCGAAATCGCGCACGAGGTGGCCGTACCCCTTCAAAGTTTCGGGGGTGGCCCGCACGAACGGGGCGGTGACGACGCGCGCTTCGCCGCGCAAAATGGACGGCATCGCGTCCAGATCGACGCCCGCGAAATTCGAAAAATCGACCTGTCCGCCCATGTTCCGCTCTCCGATTTCGGCCCGGATAAGTCTGCCCGGCCCGGAAATTCCCCGCAATGCTAATGACAAACCGGGGTGTTCCGTCGGATGCTGACGCCCGGTATCGGAAGGATAAAGTACCTTGTCACAGATCATTCCCGTCGCCCCGTTCGATTGCGTCGTGTTCGGCGGAACGGGCGACCTCGCCACGCGCAAATTGCTGCCCGCCCTCTGGCATCGCGACGCCGACGGCCAGATCCCGGCCGAGGCGCGGATCGTCGCCGTCTCACGGAAGAATTTCGACGATGCGGCCTATCGCAAGTTCGTCGAGGAGAATGTCCGCCCGACGCTGTCGCCCGGCGACAAGCCGCTCTGGGAGCGGTTCCTGGCGCGGCTGCGCCATGTGACGCTGGATGCGGAAGGCGAGCAGGGCTGGCCCGCGCTTGCCGACGCGTTGAAGGGCGGCGACGATCACGTCCGCGTCGTCTATCTCGCCACGTCGCCCAAATTCTTCGGGCCGATCGCGCGGCGCTTGGCCCAGCAAGGCCTCGTCACGCCGCTCACGCGCCTCGTGGTCGAAAAGCCGATCGGCTCCGACCTCGCCTCGGCGCGGCGGATCAACGACGAAATCGGCGCGGTGATCGACGAATCCGCGATCTATCGCATCGATCATTATCTGGGCAAGGAAACGGTCCAGAACCTGATCGCGTTGCGCTTCGCCAATTCGATGTTCGAGCCGTTGTGGTCGTCGCAATGGATCGACCATGTGCAGATCACGGTCGCCGAAACCGTCGGGCTCGAAAGCCGCGCCGATTACTACGACGGCTCGGGCGCCTTGCGCGACATGGTGCAGAACCATCTCGTCCAGCTGCTGTGCTTGGTGGCGATGGAGCCGCCGCGCGCCTTCGCGGCCGATGCGGTGCGCGACGAGAAGCTGAAAGTGCTGCGTGCGCTGGAGCCCGTCGCATCGTCGGCCATCGTACGCGGCCAATACGTGGCCGGCGCCATCGCGGGCACGGCCGTCCGCTCCTATGCCGACGATCTGGGCAAAGGCCGCACCAGTCGCACGGAAACCTTCGTCGCGATCAAGACGGGCATTGCCAATTGGCGCTGGGCGGGCGTGCCGTTCTATCTGCGCACCGGCAAGCGCCTGGCGAGCAAGAACTCCGAGATCGTGATCGCCTTCAAACCCGTGCCGCATTCGCTGTTCGGCGAGGGCGTGAAGCTCGAAGCCAACCGCCTGGTCGTGCGCTTGCAGCCCGACGAAGGCATCACGATGCGCTTGATGACGAAGGAGCCGGGGCCCGGCGGCATGCGTTTGCGGGCCGCACCGCTCGATCTATCCTTCGCGGAGGAATTCTCCGTCCGCTTCCCGGAAGCCTATGAGCGTTTGCTGATGGACGTGGTGCGCGGCAACCAGACGCTGTTCATGCGCCGCGACGAGGTCGAGGCCGCGTGGAGCTGGATCGATCCGCTGGTGCGCGAGTGGGAGCGCGGGAGCGAAGCCCCCAAGAATTACGTCGCCGGCAGCTGGGGGCCGGCGGCGGCCACCGCGCTGATCGAGCGCGATGGCCGTACCTGGCACGAAGAATTGACTTAACGCGCGGCCGCGACGGCGGCTTGCCATTCGGCGAGGAAGGCGTCGCGCTTGGCGGCGGCGTCGTTCTCGTCGAGCGCGAACACCTTGATCGAGCCCAAATTCGGCAGATCGGCGTGCTTGGACACGTCGATATCGCCGCGGCTCGGCCGGCGGAACGCGTTCTCCAACAGGGCGATCTGCACTTCGCGCGAGATCATCACGTCGAAAGCGCGCTTGGCCGCGTCGCCGTTGGGGGCACCCTTCGCCAGAACGATGAATTCCGGCGTCGTGAACGTGCCGTCCTCGGCGTAGACCAGTTTGATCTCCTTCTGGCCGCCGGCGACATAGGCATAGGCGTTCGATTCGAACGTCAGGCCCACGGTGAATTCGCCTTGCGCCACGGCGCGCAGCACGGTCGCGGCCGCCGGCGTCACGGTCGTGTTGACCGCGAGCTTGCGCAACGCCTCCGCGCCCAGCATTTGGCGCACGCCCCACAGGATGGTGAAGGCGGTCGAGCTGTTCGCGGGATCGGCGATGATAATCTTGCCTTTCCAGCGCGGGTCGAGCAGATCGGCCCAGGTCTTGGGCTGCGGATTGCCGCCCAGCTGATTGGTGTTCACCATCTGCACGACGACGTGGACGTTCGACGCGGTCCACAGATTCTGGGGTTCCGCGAACATCGCGGGGATCGAAGCGGCTTCGGGCGAGCGGTAGGATTCGAACAGCGGCTTGAACGCGCCCAGCGTGTTGGCGCTGGAGCTCCAGAACACGTCGGCTTGCGGCTTGCCCGCTTCGCTTTCCATGCGGCGCAGCAGGACCGCACTGCCGCCGGTCACGAAGTTGAAGCGCATATTGGGCGCCTTGGTGCGCGCGACGTCGGTGATCGACTGCACGGCCTGCTGGTTGTTCGACGTGTAGACGACGGCGTTGCCGGCCCCTTGCGCGAAAACGGGCAAGGGCAGGGCGGCCGAAGCGCCCAGACCGGCCAAAAGCGTGCGGCGATTCAATTCGAATTTCATTGTGCTCTCCTCTGTTTTTATTTGGCGGCGAAAAGATCGATCTTGAACACGGTGGTGGCGATCAGGATCGGGATCAGGATGACGCCGACCAGGACGAGCCCGTAGGCCGAGGCCTGCGCCATCAGATTGGAATCGATCAGACGGAAGATCTGGATCGGCATCGTCTCTTGCCCCGCCGAATAGACGACGACCGACGCGGAAAGTTCCGCGACCGTCGTGGTCCAGACGAGGACCGCCGCCGCCGCGATCGACGGCAGCATCAGCGGAAAGACGACCTTGAAGAAACTCCGCAACGGCGGCACGCCTAGGCTGATCGACGCGTCCTCGATCGAGTTGGGGATATTATAGAGCGTCGAGGATGCGTTGCGGATACCGAAAGGCAGGCGGCGGATCAGATACGCGACCACGATGATTGCGCCCGTTCCGGCGAGCGGTAGGAAACTGCCGTTGAACGAAATCATCAAGCCGATGCCCAGCACCGTGCCGGACAGCGCGAGCGGCAACGCCGACAGATAATCGATGCCGGGCGTGAGCGCGTTGCGCTTCTTGACGACCAGGAAGCCGACAACGGTGGAGATCAGCAGACTCAGCACCGTCGCGATGCCGGCGAAGATCAGCGTGTTGACGATGGGATCGGGGGCGGACAGGAACACGCGCTCCAGATTGGCGGTCGTCCATTCGCCCCAGCGCATCACGGGGCCGCGCGCGCGGGTGAAGGCGCCCGCGACGATGGTGACGAGCGGCAGCAGCGATACGATCATGATGAAGGCGGCGCCCAAGGCGATCGGCAGCGTAGCGAAGCCGGCGAGTGGACTTGGCTTGGCGCCACGCCCCTGCACGATCTCGTAACGGCCGCGCGACACGATCCAGCGCTGGACGAACAGCGCGCAGGCGACGATGCCGATGGAGACGGAGGCGAGCGTGCTCTGCATCACCGGGTTCGTGCCGACTTCGGACACGAAGCTCTGATAGGTCAGCACCGACAGGAGATAGACGCGCTGGCCCAGAATCGTCGCGACGGCGAAGTTGCCGACGACCAGGGTGAAGACCAGCAACGCGCTCGCCAGGATCGACGGGGCAACGACCGGCACCATCACTTTCAACAAGGTGCGGCCGGGCGGCACGCCCAGGCTCTGCGAGGCTTCCTCCAATTGGGAGTCGAAGCCTTTGATTGCCGCCAGCGTGCCGATATAGACGTAAGTGTAGTAGACGAACGTCATCACCGTGATCAGGCCGAACCAGCCGTAGAACGACGGCAGGCGGATTCCCCATTCCGCGAAGGCGCGGGTGACGAAGCCGTTATTGCCCAGGATCATCAGCCAGGTTTGCGCCGCGATCACCTCGGGTACGATCAACGTCGTCATCGGCAGCAAGGCGATCAGCGCCTTACCGGGAAACGAGAAACGTGCCGCGACGAAGGCGAGCGGCACGCCGATCAATGTTGACGTGACCGTGACGATGGCGCCAAGCAGCAGCGTGTTGGTGACGGCCGAGCTGTAGCGCGGATCGTTCACCAGCGTCGCCCAGCCCGATTGCCCGCCCGCCCCGGCCGACAGGCTGGCGCTCAGCACGTTCAGCAGCGGATAGAGCAGGAATAGCGCGAAGAGTGCGAGTGTGGCCGCCGACAGGACGAACCAGATGTCCTTGAAGGGGCGGGTCACGACGCGACCACCAAGGTCTGCGCGGGATCGAAGCGCAACGAAGCCGCATCGCCTGCGGCCAATCCGGGGACGGCGCCATGCGCTTCGATCACGATCTCGCGGCCCGATGCGGTCGCCACGCGGAAACTGGTGCGTCCGCCCAGATATTGGCGCCGGCGGACGGTGCAGGGAATGCTGTTCACGTCGTTGGCGGCGGGACCCAGCTTCAGCGTTTCGCCGCGCGCGATCAGCACGGCCTTGCCGGCGGGCAAGGCGGTGGGTGCAAAAGCCTGCAAGTTGGCGCCATCCAGCGCAACATGGGCAAGGGCGCCCGCGCTCGTCGGCGCAGAAAGTTCGACGTTCAGCGTGTTCGCCGCGCCGACGAAATCGGCGACATAGGCCGAGACGGGGCGCGCATAAAGGTCTTCGGGCCCGCCGACCTGTTCGAGCGTGCCCAGGCGCAACAAGCCGATGCGGTCGGACAGCGCCAACGCTTCCTCCTGGTCATGCGTCACCAGCACGGTGGTGATGCCGACTTGGCGCTGCAGATCGGCGATCGTCTCGCGCACTTGGACCCGCAGCTTGGCGTCGAGATTGGACAAAGGCTCGTCCATCAGCAGCACGGTCGGCTTGATGGCAAGCGCGCGGGCCAAGGCGACACGTTGGCGCTGACCGCCCGACAAGGCGGCGGGCATGCGTTGCGCGAAAGCGCTCAAGCCCACGCGCTCCAGATACTCGCCGACGGTGGTTTTGATCGTCGCTTCGGGCACGTTGCGCGCGCGCAAGCCATAGGCGACGTTGTCGTAGACGCTTTTGTCGGGAAACAACGCGTAATCCTGGAACACCATGCCGATGTCGCGCCGATAGGCAGGCAGGTCGGTCACGTCGCGATCGCCGAAGAACAGCTTGCCGGACCGCACGGGAATGAAGCCCGCGATGGTGCGCAACAGCGTCGTCTTGCCGCAGCCCGACGGGCCCAGCAGCGTGAACAGCGAACCGTCGGCGATGTCGAGCGACAGGCCGGAGATCACCGGCTCGGCGCCGTAGCCGACGACCAGATTATCGATGCGGATTCCCGCCATTTGCCAAAGCCCCCTGCACGATTTTCAAAGCCGCCTCGTGGCGGCGCTTATCGCCGCCCGCGAGAACGCGCGGGCCGCTGGCGATCGTCAATTCGTCGCCGTTCCAGTCGGTGATGATTCCGCCGGCCCCTTCGAGGATCGGCACGAAGGCGGCGTAGTCATGAAGTTTGAGGCCGGCGTCGATCGCCAGATCGGTGCGCCCTTGCGCAAGGCGGCCGTAGCTCAGCGCCGCGCCGCCATAGACACGCCACGCGGTGACGTCGCTCAACGCCGCCAGCGGCTTCTTGGCTTCCACGTCGAAGAAATCGGGATTGCTGGCGGATAGAATCGCATCGGCCAGCGTTTCGCCCTTGCGCGTTTCGCACGGCTTGCCGTTCAGCGTGGTTTGGCGGCCTTTCGCCCCCACCCAGCGTTCCTTGGTCGCGGGGAAATGGATCACGCCCAGCACCGGCTTGCCCTTATGGGCGAGGGCGATCAGCGTGCCGTAGACCGGCATGCCGACGACATAGGCCGCGGTGCCGTCGATCGGATCGAGAATCCAGACGTAATCCGCGTCGGGCGTCTTGGCGTCGAATTCCTCGCCCAGCACGCCGTGATCGGGATAGGCCGCGGCGATCATCGCGCGCAAGCGTTCCTCGATCGCGAGATCCATCTCGGTGACGAACGACTTGTCGGGCTTGGTCTGCGCCGCCGCATGCGAGCGCGCGTCGAGCATCGCGGCGGCTTGGTCCGCGAGCGTTTCGGCGAAGGCGACGAGCGCGTCCAGATTCATTCGCCGCTCCGCATGCCGTCGGCGAAGGGATCGTTCGCGTCGCGCAGCAGCGTGGCTTCGGCGACGACATAGGCGCGGCCGCGAATGCGCGGGATGATCCGCCCGTCAGGACCTGGGCGATATTTCGCCTGGAAGCGGCTGCCGACGATGCTTTCCTGCACCCATTCGGCGCCCGGCGCCAATTTGCCGTCGGCGGCGAGGCAGGCGAGCTTGGCGCTCGTGCCCGTGCCGCAGGGCGAGCGGTCATAGGCGCCGCCCGGGCACAGCACGAAGTTCCGGCTGTTCGCATTCAGATCGGCGGGCGGGCCGAAAAACTCGACATGGTCGATCTTGCCGCCGTCCTCGCCGGTGATGCCGGCGGCGGCGAGGGCGCGCATCGTCGCATCGGCGGCGCGCGTCAGCGACGGGATGGCACTCATCGTCAGCGCATAGGGCGCGTCCGACACCAGGAAGAACCAGTTTCCGCCCCAAGCGATATCGCCGACGACCGTACCGATATCGGGCACGTCGACCGCGACGGCTTTGCGATAGCGATAGGCGGGGACGTTCTCGATCTCGACTTCGTTGCGGCCGAGAAGATCGACCGTCACGTCGCCGACCGGCGTTTCGAAGCGATGCGTGCCGGGTTTGAGCCGGCCCAGATGCGCCAGCGTCACCGCCAAGCCGATCGTGCCGTGGCCGCACATGCCGATGACGCCGACATTGTTGAAGAAGATCACGCCCGCCGCCGCCGCCGGATCGACCGGTTCGCACAGCAAGGCCCCCACGACCGCGTCGTTGCCGCGTGGCTCGTTCACCGCGAAGCTGCGCACATGGTCGAACTTCTCGGCGAAGATCCTGCGCCGCTCGGCCATGCTGCCTTTGCCCAGATCCGGCAGACCGTCGATCACGACGCGCGTGGGTTCGCCTTCGGTGTGGGAGTCGATGACGCGCATGGGCCGGACCTTATCCGAAGCGTTGGAGATCGTAGGGGGCGAGCGGGATCGATGGTTGCGTGCCGGCGGCCAGCGCCGCGACGAGTTCCCCGGTGATCGCCGCCAGGGTCACGCCGAGATGCTGGTGTCCGAATGCATAAAGCAAATTGCCCGCCTTGCGCGAGCGCCCAATCGCCGGAATGTAGTCGGGCAATGTCGGGCGATTGCCGATCCAGCGCGTGCGCGCCGAGCCCTTGGGCACGCCGACGGCGGCGGCATGGGCGTCGAGCTTTGCCCATTTGCGCGGATCGCTGGGCGCGTCGATGCGCGAGAACTCGGTGAAACTGGTCATACGCAGCGTATTGGCGAAGCGCGTGATGATCGCGGATCGGTCGCCGAAGGCGATGGGCGGCAAGTCGCGCGGCCATTCGGCGTCGGTCAGGGTCGTGTCGATGTGATAGCCGCGCTCCGCGATCAGCGGGACGGGGCCTTCCAGCCCGCGCAACAATTCGCCCGACCACGCGCCGCCCGCGACCAGAATATGGTCGGCGTTCAGCGTTGTGCCGTCGGCGAGGATGGCACGCGCGATGCCATTCTCGATTTCCAGTCGCGCGACAGTGCCGGTCAGCTTGATGCCGCCCGCTTGGCGGAAGGAATCGTCGATCTTGCCGCGCAAGGCTTGCAGATCGATGACCTGACCCGTGCCGGTATAGCGCACGGCGCCGGCGGGTTTGATCGCAAGGCGATGGCCGAGCATCGCCAGTTCTTCGCCGGTCGCTTCGCGCGCGGCGGCGTAGCCGTAGTCGGTGGCGCAGGCCGCGCGGATACCGGCAGCGGCGGTCGCTTGTTTCTCCCAGACGACGAAATGGCCCTGCTCGCGGATCAGATCCGCCGCGCCGATCTCGCCGACCAAGCGATGCCAGGCGGGCAAAGCGGCGGCGACGATGGCTTTGAGCGCGCGCGAGCCCGCCTCGTAACGCGATGGCGTCGAAGCGGCGATCAAACGCAGACCGAAAGGCAGCCAAGCGCCGATATCGCGCGGCGGGAAAGCGGCGGGGCCGCCCGCGCTGTAAAGCCGCTTGTGCAGCGACAGCAGCGTGGCGAGCGAGGCGAGCGGTGTGACTTGCTCGCTGGCGAGATGCCCCGCATTGCCGAACGACGCGGCGCGCGACGGATCGCCCGCATCGATCAGCGTCGTCGCGAAGCCCGCTTGTTGCAGGCGTCGCGCGGCGGCGGCCCCGACGAAACCGCCGCCGATAACGAGGGCGGCCTTGCCGCTCACGGGCCGAGCGGGCGCCAGGTCGCGTACCACGTCTTGAAGCGCTTCCACTGCGCGTCGACATAGGTGCGCTGGCTGGCCGAAAGTTCGTCGGCCGGGTTGAAATGCAGCGTGTATTCCGGATACCCGGCGAGGACCATCAGATGCTTGTAGTACAGCACCAGATCGGGGCCTTCGTCGTAGCTGTTCAGCACGCCGAGCGCGCGATCGAGTTCCAACGCGCGCTGCGTGGCGATGGGGTCGCCCGCGGCCGCCTTGCGACACAACGCGACCAGATGCAGCGCTTCCTCGGGCAGCGCGTTGCCGATCCCGGTGATCGAACCGACGGCGCCGCAATTGACGAAGCCGTGGAACACTTGCGTATCCACGCCGACCAGCAGCATCAGATTTTTGTCGCGGCCGGTGATGTGTTCGGCGGCGTAGGTGAGCGACGCGGCCCCGCCGAATTCCTTGAAGCCGATCAGATGCGGATGCTTGGCGTTGAGTTCAAAGAACAGATCGGCCTTGGTCTCGTAGCCGTAATAGGGGCTGTTATAGATGACCGAGGGCAGGCCCTTGCCGGCTTCCAGCACGTCCATGAAATGCGCGCGTTGCGCGGCGACCGAAGGCCCGCGCGACAACACGCGCGGAATGATCATCAAGCCATGCGCGCCGACCTTCTTGGCATGGGCGGCGAGGGCGGCGGCGCGCGCGGGGTTTTGCGCACCCGTACCCACGACCGTCGGCACGCCGGCGGCGACCAGGCGTTCCACGCCGATCATTCGCGCTTCGTCGGTCAGCAGCGGCCAATCGCCCATCGAGCCGCAATAGACCACCGCACTCATGCCGGCCTTGATCAAGGACTGGCCGGTGCGCACCAGGGCGTCGAAATCGGGTTCGCGCGATTTGGTGCAGGGCGTCATCAACGCCGGAATCGTACCGAGGAACGGATTGGCGGCCATGGAGCTTCCCTTCGTGCTTGTTTCGGCGAATGTAGATTGTATAAAATCTCCGAGTCAATAGCCTTCTTCACGCGACGGGGATAGATTCGCGAATCATGGCCAACGCGTTGACTCACCGGACCTTGTCGTCGGCGATCGCCGACCAGCTGCGCCGGTCGATCCTGGGCGGCGAATACGCGGCCGGCGCGCAATTGCGCCAGGACGCGCTGGCGGCGTCCTTCGGCGTCAGCCGGATTCCGGTGCGCGAGGCGCTGTTCCAGCTCGAGGCCGAAGGCTTGGTGCAGATCGAGCCGCATAAGGGCGCCGTCGTCACCGGCATTTCGATGGCGGAGGTCGACGACGTGTTCGATCTTCGCGTCGCGTTGGAGGCACGGCTGCTCGCCGATTCGATTCCGAATCTAACCGACGCCGATTTCGCGCGGATCGATGCGGCGCGCGAAGCCTTCGATCGGATGGTCGCGTCGGGCGATATCTCGATTTCAGGCGGGTTGAACGCGGAGCTGCATCTCGCGTTCTACGCTGGCGCCAAACTGCCCAAGACCGCCGCGATCGTCGCGGGTTTGCTGCAAACCAGCGATCGCTATACGCGTTTGCAATTGTCGTCGACCAAGGGCCTCGCGAAAGCGGGACGCGAACATCGCGAACTCGCCGCGTTGTGCCGCAAGCGCGACGCGGCCGGCGCCTTGGCGCTGTTGAAGGCGCATATCGAAGCGGTGCGCACCGATCTCGCCGCCGTCCTCAAAAGAACGCCCGGCCTCGTCGCCGAGGGCCGGGCGTCCAATGTCGGCCGTAAACCGCGCGCTTAGGCGAGGTCGTAGCGGTCGGCGTTCATCACCTTCGTCCAGGCTTTGACGAAATCGGCGACAAATTTCTTCTTCGCATCCGCCGCGCCGTAGACTTCGGCAACGGCCCGCAAGCGCGAGTCCGAACCGAAGACCAGATCGGCGCGCGTCCCCGTCCACTTGACCTTGCCGGTCTTGCGTTCGCGCGCTTCGTAAACACCGTCGCCCGCGGGCTTCCACTCGTAAGCCATGTCGAGCAGGTTGACGAAGAAGTCGTTCGTCAGCTTGCCGACCGCGTCGGTGAACACGCCGTGCTTGCTGCCGCCGGCATTGGCGCCGAGCACGCGCAAGCCGCCGACCAGCACCGTCATTTCGGGCGCGGTCAGTTTCAGCAATTGCGCGCGATCGATCAGCGCCACTTCGGCGGGCACGCGCGTTTTGCCCTTCACGAAGTTGCGGAAGCCGTCGATGACGGGTTCCAGCGGTGCGAAGGACGGCACATCGGTCTGTTCTTGCGATGCGTCGGCGCGGCCCGGCGTAAAGGGAACGGTCGTTTCCACGCCCGCATCCTTCGCCGCCTTTTCGACGGCCGCAGTGCCGGCGAGCACGATCAGGTCGGCGATCGAGATTTTCTTGCCGTTCTTGGCGCTTGCGTCGAACTCGGCCTTCACCTTCTCCAACGCCGCCAAAACTTTGGCGAGCTGGGCGGGGTCGTTGACCGGCCAATCCTTCTGCGGCGCCAAGCGCACGCGGGCACCGTTCGCACCGCCGCGCTTGTCCGAGCCGCGGAACGTGGAGGCCGAGGCCCAGGCGGCGGAAACGAGTTCCGACACCGTCAAGCCGCTCGCCAGGATCTTCGCCTTCAGGCCCGCGATATCGGCCGCATCGACCAGTTTATGATTGACCGCCGGGATCGGATCCTGCCAGGGCAGGACTTCCTTCGGCACCAGCTTGCCGAGATAACGCGCGCGCGGGCCCATGTCGCGATGGGTCAGCTTGTACCAAGCGCGGGCGAAAGCATCGGCGAACGCAGCGGGATCGGCCAGGAAACGGCGCGAGATCTTCTCGTAAGCCGGATCGAAGCGCAGCGCCAAATCCGAGGTCAGCATCGCGGGCGCGTGACGCTTGGTCGCGTCATGCGCGTCCGGGATCGTACCCGCACCCGCGTTGTTCTTCGGGCGCCATTGATGCGCACCGGCCGGACTCTTGGTCAGTTCCCAATCGTATTTGAACAGATTGGTGAAGAAGTCGTGGCTCCACTTCACCGGCGTCGAGGTCCAGGTGACTTCCAGACCGCTGGTGATCGCGTCGCCGCCTTTGCCCGTGCCATGCGAACTGGCCCAGCCGAAGCCTTGCGCTTCGATCGTCGCGGCCTCGGGATCGGCGCCGACCTTCGCGGCGTCGCCGGCCCCGTGCGTCTTGCCGAAGGTGTGACCGCCGGCGATCAGCGCGACGGTTTCCTCGTCGTCCATCGCCATGCGCGCGAATGTCTCGCGGATGTCGCGCGCCGAGGCGACCGGATCGGGGTTGCCGTTCGGACCTTCGGGGTTGACGTAGATCAGACCCATCTGCACGGCGGCGAGCGGGTTCTCGAGATCGCGGTCGCCGCTATAGCGCTGGTCGTCGAGCCACTTGGTCTCCGGGCCCCAATAGACCGACTGATCGGGCTCCCACGTATCCGCGCGCCCGCCGGCGAAGCCGAAGGTCTTGAAGCCCATCGATTCCAGCGCGACGTTGCCGGCTAGGATCATCAGATCGGCCCACGAGATCTTGCGGCCGTATTTCTGCTTCACCGGCCACAACAGGCGGCGCGCCTTGTCGAGATTGACGTTGTCGGGCCAGCTATTCAGGGGTGCAAAACGCTGCTGCCCGTCGCCCGCACCGCCGCGCCCGTCGGCGATGCGATAGGTGCCGGCACTGTGCCAAGCCATGCGCACGAACAGGCCGCCATAATGGCCGAAATCCGCTGGCCACCAATCCTTGGAATCGGTCATCACCGCGTGCAGATCCTTGACCACGGCGTCGAGATCGAGGCTTTGGAATTCCTTCGCGTAGTCGAAATCCGGCCCCATCGGATCGGACAATTCCGAGTGCTGATGCAGCATCTGAAGATTCAGCTGCTCGGGCCACCAGGCTTGATTGGTTTTGCCGGTATGTCCGAAGGGGCATTTCCCGGCGGCCGGTTTTTCGGTTTGCGAGCCCATCTGTTTCTCCACTGAATGATTTGTAAAATCGCCGGTCCGATGCCGGACCGTGGCCGAAGCATCGAACGGCATGGCCCTATGCGTCCAACGGGCTTTATCGGTCGTATCAATCGAATTTGGCGATGATATGGCGACGTAAAAATGAAATAAGCGATTACGAACAAACGAAAACGGCCCCCCGCCGCGAAGCGAGGGGCCGTTTGGCCGCAACGATATGCCGGAAGGCTTACTTCACCGACGCGTAGCGCGCGCCCAGATAGTAATTCTTCGGGTCGACGACCTCCGGCACGCGGCCGAAGGTCTTGAACATCTCGTTCATGCCCTTGAGCCAGCTATCGACCGTGCCGTCTTCCGACAATTTAGAAAGTTCGGCGCTCGTATAGTACTGCGCGAACTCCGCCTCGGCCTGGAGATTGGCCTTCGGCGCGCCCAGCATCGCGGCCGTCCAATCGACCGCGCGGCCGACGTTCTGGTGGCGCTGGTCGTTGGCGTCCTTCAGCAGGCGGATCATCGCGTCGACAAGCCCGTTGCTCGCCGGTGCGTCGAGCTCGTTGCGCATGATGAAGCTGCTGGGGAAGCTGTTCTTGGGCAGCGCGTCCTTGTTGGTGAACAGCTCGTTCAACGCGGGCACGCGCGTCTTGATCGTGGCGACGTGGGGATACCAGATGCCGGCCCCTTCGACTTGGCCGGACGCGAACGCCGTTACGATCGTCGCCGGGTCCATGCTGACGCGCTTCACGTCGTCGACCGTCATGCCGGCCGATTGCAACGCGAGGCGCAGCAGCATGTCGCCCGACGTGCCTTCCGGCACGGCCACGGTCTTGCCGCGCAGATCTTGGATGCGCTTGATCGCGGGCTGGGCGATGACGCGGTCGGAGAAGCCCACGACATTCATCGCGACCAGCTTGGCCCGGCCGGTGATCGGCAGCCACAACGCGCCCGGCCCGATATAGCCGAAATCGAGATCGCCGGTGCCCAGCGCCTGGATTTGGATCGGGCCGTTGGTGAAGCCCTTGATGTCGGGCGTCAGGCCGTACTTCTTCCACAGGTCGAGATTGTTGGCGACGGCGGTCAGCGACGCGCCGTGGAAATCGCCGATATAGCCGATGCGCACGCGGATCGCCTGGGCGACGGCGGGGGCGGCAAGGGCGCCGATCGCGACACCGGCCGCGGCCGATTTCAGCAGCGTGCGGCGGCCGATATGGTTCGTCTTGGTCATGGGGTTCCTCCGGTTATGGTTCGGTTTTTCAGTGCTGGTGATAGACCGCGTGCCACACGCGATTGCGCAAATCCTGGAAGCGCGGCGACAGGCGGATGTCTTCGGTGCGCGGATAGGGCAGATCGACATCGACGATCTCGTGGATGCGGCCCGGTCGCGCGGCCATCACCACCACGCGATGGGCGAGGAACACGGCCTCGTCCACATCGTGGGTGATGAACAGAATGGTGCGTTTGTCGCGCGCCCAGGTGGCGAGCAATTGTTCCTGCATGTTGACGCGCGTCAGCGCGTCCAGCGCGCCGAAGGGCTCGTCCATCAGCAGCACGGCGGGATCGACCGCATAGGCGCGCGCGATGGCGCAGCGCTGCTTCATGCCGCCCGACAAGGTTTTGGGCAGCGCATCGGCGAAGGCCGACAAGCCGACGAGGTCGAGGCAGCGCGCCACGATGCGCGCGCGTTCTTGCGCGGGCACGCCCTTGATCTCCAACCCGAAGCCGACGTTCTGCGCGACCGTCAGCCAGGGGAACAGCGCGTATTGCTGGAAGATCACGCCGCGCTCGGGCCCGGGGCCCGCGACGGGCTTGCCGTCGACGCGCACTTCGCCGCCGGTGGGTTCCTGCAAACCCGCCGCCATATTCATCAGCGTGGATTTGCCGCAACCTGACGGGCCGACCAGTGTGACGATCTCGCCGTCCGCGATGTCGAGATCGAGATCGTTGACCGCGCGGAATTCCTGGCCTTGCAGCACGAAGGCGCAGGACACGCGCGCGAATTGGATTTTCGGCGTTGTCATCGGCGCTCCTGCCACACGGTCAAACGCTGGTCGAGCCACAGCAGCACGCGGTCCATCAACAGGCCGGTGATGCCGATCGTGATCAGCGCCACGAAGATCGTTTCGAGATCGTAATAGATTTGCGCCTGCTGCATCCGGTGGCCGAGGCCTTGCTGGGCGGCGATCAGTTCGGCGGCGACCAGCGTGGACCAAGCGGCACCCAGCCCCGTGCGCATGCCCACCAGGATGAAGGGCGTCGAGGCGGGGACGATCACGCGCCGGAACACGGCCGCATCGCCCGCCCCCAGCACGCGCGCGGCGTTGATCAGCACGCGATCGACGTTCACCACGCCCTGATAGGTGGAGATGACGCTGACCAGAAACGCCGCCAGCGTGATGACGAAGACCTTCGGCACTTCGCCGATGCCCAGGAACACGATGGCGAGCGGGATCATCGCCAGCGGCGGAATGGTGCGGAAGAATTGGACGTAAGGCTCCATAAGCCCGCGCGCCCAAGTGTACCAGCCCATCAGGAAGCCGATGGGAATGGCGAGGGCCGTGCCGATCGCGAAGCCCAGCAGCACGCGCTGGACCGAGGCGGCGAGATCGACGAACAACTGGCCGTTGGCGATCAACTGGACCGCGCGCGCCGCGACCGACAGCGGGCCGGGCAGGCCCGCGAGATCGATGAAGCTGAGCAGCGACCACAGCGCCAAGCCCAATACCGCCGCGAGCAGGTTCAGCGCCAGCAGCTTGCGCCGCATCTCGCGTTCGCGCAGCGCATGGCGCCGGGCGAGGCCGTCGTCGGGAATCGCGGTCTCAGTCATGTCGCCTCCACGGCGCGGTAGGTGTCGGGCTGGCGCAGCAAGCGGTCGAAGCCGACGATCGCCGCGCCTTGAATGGCGCCGGCGGGACCCAGCGCGGTGCGCGACAGGCGCACCGGCTGCATCAATTCGTCGGGCACGTTGCGGGCGATCTCGGTCAACAAGCGCTCCAGCGTCGCGTCCGAAAGACCGGCATAGATGCCGCCCAGCACGACGATCGACGGGTTCTGCAGATTGATCGCGACGGCAAGGCACAGCGCCAGATTGGCGATCGTTTGGTCGAACAGCGCGACGGCGACTTTGTCCTTCGCGTTCGCGCGCCGCTCCATCTCCTCGACGATCTGGATTTTCATGTCGCGACAATCGAGCACGTCGCGCAGATACGGCTCGCGCAGCACGCCGACCAGCGTGCCGTCCGTGGCGACGCGATCGGCGAAGCGGTTTTCGCCCATGCGCAGATGGCCAAGCTCGGCGACGCCGTAATGCCCGTGCGGGCTCGGCGTGATGCCGTTCAGCATCGAAGCACCCACGCCGTATTTGGCCTGCACGAACAGCATCGGCTGATCGGCGTCGAGATGCTTGTGGCGGAACTCGGCGAAGGCCATCGCGCGGGTGTTGTTGTGCGCGATGACGGGAATGCCGATCTTGGATTCGATATGGTCGGCAAGCGGCAGATCGCGCCAGCCGAGCTGATAGGAAACGCGGATATGGCGCAGCTTCGTGTCGGTCATGCCGGGCATGACCAGCACCACGGCGGCCGGGCGGCAGCGTTTACGCGCGAGGTCCGCCAGCCGCGTGCGGATCCAATCGGTCAGGCGGCGCAGAATCGCTTGCGGCGCGCCATCCGACAGCGCCAGCGCATCCTCGCGCGCGTCGCGGGCGACAAGGTCGAGCCCGACGACGGCGCTGCGCACGAGGCCGGGTTCCAGCGACAGGCATAAGGTTTCGCACGCGGCGGGGTTGAGGCGCAGCACGGTACGCGGGCGGCCGGGCTCGCGCGGGCGCGCACTGCCCGCCGCTTCGACCCAGCCCAGCGCCTCCAGCTCCGTCACCACCTTGCTCATCGTCGTGGTCGAACGGCCCAGGGCGTCGCACAGCTCGATCTGCGACATGGAACCGCGATCGCGCAGGCACAGCAACGCTTCCATCCGGTGATGGACGCGTAAGCGTTCGACCGGCGTGTCTTTGCGCACGCCGCGCGCGGCCGGCTTGCGGCGCGGCCGGCTTGCGGCGCGGCGGTCGAGTTTGCGGGCAGGGGCGACGGGCATTCCCATTTAATTATTCCTTGGTGGGAATTAAATCGATAAGCTGTGCCCCTGTCAATCGCTAGAGGCGGGCGCCAGGGTCCGGTTTCGAGACCCGGCGCATAGGGAGAGATACGGATGTCGAAAGCGGCGCGGCCGAATATCGTGTTCATCATGGCGGACGATCACGCTTCCAAGGCGATCGGCTGCTACGGCTACGGCATCAACGCGACGCCGAACATGGATCGGCTGGCGCGCGAGGGCTTGCGGGCCAATCACTGCTACGTCACCAATTCGATCTGCACGCCCAGCCGTGCCGCGATTCTGACCGGCACCTATAATCACGTGAACGGCGTGATGACGCTGGCGGATTCGATCGACAACCGCCTGCCCAACGTCGCCAAGCATTTGCGCCAATCGGGCTATCGGACCGCGATTTTCGGCAAATGGCATTTGGGCGAAGGCCGCCCGCACGAGCCGTCGGGCTTCGACGCCTGGGCCGTGGTGCCGGGCCAGGGCGATTATCACGATCCGCTGTTCCACGAGCCGGGCGGCGAGCGGCGCTATCCGGGCTACGTCACCGACATCATCACCGATATGTCGATCGACTGGATGGAAAAGCGCGACGCGTCGCGGCCCTTCTTCCTGATGTGCCATCACAAGGCGCCGCATCGCTCGTGGGAGCCGCATCCCAAGTATCGCGATTCCTACAAGGATCCGATCAAGCTGCCCGACACGTTCGACGACGATTACAAGAATCGCGCGAAGGCGGCCTCGGCGGCGCGCATGCGCATCGCCGACGACATGACCTATCTCGATCTCGGCCTCGTCCAGCCCGATGGCGGGTCGGAGGTCGGCGAATTGCTGCTGGCGTCGATGAATGTGCGCAAGCTGCCCAAGCCCAAGGACGTGCGCGGCCTGCGTCTGATCGACAAGGATACGGGCGAGGTCTTCACGTTCCAGACCCAGCGGGAATACGACGAGTTCAAATTCCAGCGCTATATGCAGCGCTATTTGCGCACGATCGCGTCGGTCGACGAAAGCGTGGGGCGCATCCTCGATTTTCTCGACGCCAACGGCCTTAAGCAGAACACGCTGGTCATCTACACGTCGGACCAAGGCTTCTTCCTGGGCGAGCATGGCTGGTTCGACAAGCGCTTCATGTACGAGGAATCGTTCCAGATGCCGTTCCTCGCGCGCTACCCGGCCGAGATTCCGGCGGGGACCGTGTCGAACGACATTTTCAACAACGTCGATTTCGCGCCGACCTGGCTCGATCTCGCCGGCTTGCCGGTGCCGAGTTACATGCAAGGGCGCAGTATCCGCCCGATCTGGCGCGGCAAGGCGCCAGCGGATTGGCCGCAATACGCGTATCATCGCTATTGGATGCATCGCGATGAGTTCCACAACGCCTACGCCCATTACGGCATCCGCGATCATCGCTACAAACTGATCTACTGGTACAACCAGGGCTACGGTCTCGCCGGCACGCTTCCGGGCGGCGAGACGCCGGAATGGGAATTCTTCGATTGCGAGAAGGATCCGCTGGAGCTGTTCAACGTCCACGCGGACCCGGCCTATAAGGCCGAGATCGCGCGGATGACCAAGCTGCTGGAAGCCAAGATGGCCGAGATCGGCGACGTGCCCGCCCATAAGATGGGCTGACGCGCCGCTCTTTCGCCGCAAAGTCGCCGTGCCAGTGCCGCGGGAAAACATCCGCGAACTTGCGGGAAGGAATGCGGCCGCGCGAAAATTCCATTTCGGGGATTGCGTCTAACGGCCGCAACGATGAGCGCCGCGTCTTTGCGCCGGCCGCCATGCGCGGCTTCCCGGTTGCGCCGTCGGCCGTCGCGTGGTCGGGATGGATCGTCGTCAATCCGAGGCAGAAGGAGAGAGCCATCATGACTCACCCCCAAAGCACGACGAAGATCCCGACGCCCAAGCCGCGCAAGGACGCGGCATTGAAGGAAGCGGAGAAGGAGAAGGCCGCGCGTCACCCCGACGACATCGATCCGGTCGAGGAAGCGCTGGAAGACAGTTTCCCGGCCAGCGATCCGCCGGCCTTCGGCGGCACCACGCGCATCGGCATGCCGCCGAAAAAGAAGCCGGAGAAGAAACCCCAGTAAGGCTTCAATGCGCGAGGGCGGCGATCGCGTCGTCGTTCACGCTCTCGGGGATCTTGCCGTTCGCGACCAATGCGGTCGCGGCGGCGAGATCGGGCGCCATATAGCGGTCCTCGTCCAGCGCGGGGACCGCGTGGCGCAATGTCGCGATCGCGGCTTGCAGCTTCTTGCTGGTCGTCAGCGGCGCGCGCAGCTCGACGCCTTGCGCCGCGCATAACGCCTCGATGCCGAGAATGCCGTAGAGATTCTCGGTCATCGCCAGGAGGCGGCGTGCGCCATGGCACGCCATGGAGACGTGATCCTCCTGATTGGCCGATGTCGGCGTCGAATCGACCGACGCGGGATGCGACATCTGCTTGTTCTCGCTCATCAGTGCCGCCGAGGTCACTTCCGCGATCATCAAGCCGGAATTGAGCCCGGGTTTGCGCGTGAGGAACGCGGGCAAACCGTAGCTCAACGCGGGATCGACCAGCAGGGCGATGCGCCGCTGCGCGATCGCGCCGATTTCGCACACAGCGATGGCGATCTGGTCGGCCGCGAAGGCGACGGGCTCGGCATGGAAATTCCCGCCCGACACAACGCTGTCGTCGGGTAGCACCAGCGGATTGTCGGTCACCGCGTTGGCTTCGATTTCCAGCGTCGCGCCGGCTTGGCGCAGAAGATCGAGACAGGCGCCATCGACCTGCGGCTGACAGCGCAGGCAGTACGGATCCTGCACGCGCTCGTCGCCGTCGAGATGGCTTTGACGGATGATCGAGCCTTCGAGCAGCCCGCGCAACGCCGCCGCCGTGTCGATCTGACCGCGATGGCCGCGCAATGTGTGGATCCCCTCGACGAAGGGCGCGGACGATCCCATCGCGGCGTCGACCGACATGGCGCCCGTTACCAAAGCGGCGGCCAGCGCCCGCTTGGCGCGGAAATACCCGGCCAAGGCGAGCGCGGTCGAGGCTTGCGTGCCGTTGATGAGCGCAAGGCCTTCCTTGGCGACGAGGACAACGGGTTCAAGGCCCGCGCGCTTCAGCGCTTCACCGCCCGGAAGACGCTCGCCCTGATAGAAGGCTTCCGCTTCGCCCATCATGACGGCGGCGAAATGGGCGAGGGGCGCGAGGTCGCCCGAAGCGCCGACCGAGCCTTTTTCGGGAATGAGCGGTGTGACGCCCTTGTCGAGCATCGCTTCGATCAGGCGCACGAGATCGAGCCGCACGCCCGAAGCGCCGCGCCCGAACGAGATCAGCTTCAGCGCCATGATCAAGCGCACGACGTTCTCGGGCATCGGTGCGCCGACGCCACAGCAATGCGACAGGATCAGGTTGCGCTGAAGCGTCGCGGTGTCCGCGACCGCGATCTTGATCGAGGCGAGTTTGCCGAAGCCCGTATTGATCCCATAGACCGGCGCGTTGCCCGACGCGATCGACGCGACGCGCGCGGCGGCCGCTTCGATGCGCGCGTCGCCGCCGCGATCCAGCACGGCGTTTTCGCCCCGCCAATAGATCGAGGCCAGTTGATCGAGCGTGACGTGGCCGGGGCGGAGCGTGACGGTCATGACGGTGTCCTCAGAGTTGCGCTTGCAGCTGGTAGCCGGGCTTGAAAATCTGGCGCACGGCGGTGACGACTTGGCCGGCACGCCGCGTGATGCGATCGATCGCCATCAGCCCATCGCCTTGCGCGCAGCGCAAAATCGCGGCGTCGCGCTTGCCCGCGACGATCGCCGAAAAGGCGATCTCGCCGCCTTCGAAGGGCACGTTGCGCACCAGCCATTCGTTCGCACTGATTTCGGTGAAGTCGATCTTGCGCGCCTTGGGCACGGCGGCGAGATTGATCCAGCGATCCTCGTAGACATAGGGCGCGTCGTCGCCCAGATGCAGCGCAACGAGATGCAGATGTTCCTCGCCTTGCTTCGCCTGAAGCCGCGCGCGGGCGGCGAGCGGGGGTGCTGCGATCTCGCGCGAAACGAGTTCGTGGAAATAGCGCATGCCTTTGCCCTCGATCTCGACGCGCAGCACGGGAATGTCGAGCTTCGCCTTGCGCGACGGATTGAGCGTCACGCGCGTGCCCGCCTTGCGGCGGCGATCGAGCAATCCGTCCTCGGCCAATTGGCGCAAAGCGCGGTTCACCGTGGCGCGCGCACAGCCGAATTCCTCGGCCAGCGCCTCCTCGTGCGGAATCGCGTCGCCGGGACGCCAAATATGCGCGCGGATACGGCGCAGCACTTCCGTTTGCACCGCCTGCCAGGAATTGATTTCGGCCCCTCTCATGCGCACGGGTCCTTGACTCGGATAATATGTATATAGTTATTATCTATAACCGCGCACATGACAAGGGGGTTCGACATGACCGATCCGCGCCATAATTCCCGCGATATTTACCCCCCGACGGGGCCGGAAAAGACCGCCAAATCCTGGCAAACGGAAGCCGCGATGCGGATGCTGATGAACAATCTGCATCCCGACGTGGCGGAAAATCCGCACGAATTGGTCGTCTATGGCGGCATCGGGCGCGCGGCGCGCACCTGGAAGGATTTCGACGCGATCGTCGCCAGCCTTAAAAAGCTGGAAGGCGACGAAACGCTGGTCGTGCAATCGGGCAAGCCCGTCGCGATCGTGCGCACGCATGCCGATGCACCCCGCGTGCTGATTGCCAATTCCAATCTCGTGCCGCGCTGGGCCAATTGGGACCATTTCGGCGAGCTCGATCGCAAGGGCCTGATGATGTACGGCCAGATGACGGCGGGCTCGTGGATCTATATCGGCACGCAAGGCATCGTGCAGGGCACGTATGAAACCTTCGCCGAAGCCGGCCGCCAGCATTACAAGGGCGACCTTAAGGGCAAATGGATTTTGACCGGCGGTCTGGGCGGCATGGGCGGGGCCCAGCCGCTGGCGGCCGTGATGGCGGGGGCTTGCTGCCTCGCCGTCGAATGCGACGAGACCCGCGTCGATGCGCGCATCCGCACGCGCTATTGCGACGAGAAAACGCATAGCCTCGACGAAGCGCTGGCGATGATCGAACGCTGGACGAAAGCGGGGCAGGCGCGCTCGGTCGGCTTGATCGGCAACGCGGCGGAAGTGTTCCCCGAGATTCTGCGCCGGATGAAGGCGGGCGAGAAACTGCCCAACGGCCGGCCCGATATCGTCACCGATCAGACCTCGGCGCATGACCCGCTGCACGGCTATCTGCCGCTCGGCTGGAAGCTCGGCGAATGGCGTGCGCGCCAGGAAACCGATCCGAAGGGTGTCGAGAAAGCCGCGCGCGCCTCGATGAAGGCGCATGTCGCTGCGATGGTCGGGTTCTGGAACGCGGGCGTGCCCACGCTCGATTACGGCAACAACATCCGCCAGGTCGCGCGCGACGAAGGCTTGGAGAACGCCTTCGCGTTCCCCGGCTTTGTGCCCGCTTATATCCGCCCGTTGTTCTGCAAGGGCATCGGGCCGTTCCGCTGGTGTGCGCTGTCAGGCGATCCGGAGGATATCTACAAGACCGACGAAGCGATGAAGCGCTTGTTCCCGGAGAACAAGCATCTGCACAACTGGCTCGACATGGCGCGCGAGCGCATCGCGTTCCAAGGCTTGCCGGCGCGTATCTGCTGGATCGGCTTGGGCGATCGCCATCGCGCCGGTTTGATGTTCAACGAGATGGTCGCGAAGGGCGAACTCAAAGCCCCGATCGTCATCGGCCGCGATCATTTGGATTCGGGCTCGGTCGCGAGCCCGAACCGCGAGACCGAAGCGATGCGCGACGGCTCCGACGCGGTGTCGGATTGGCCGCTGCTGAACGCGCTGGTCAACACCGCGTCGGGCGCCACCTGGGTGAGCCTCCATCACGGCGGCGGAGTCGGCATGGGCTATAGCCAGCATGCCGGCATGGTGATCGTCGCCGACGGCACGCCGGAGGCCGCGAAGCGCTTGGAGCGCGTGTTGTGGAACGATCCGGCGTCGGGCGTGTGGCGCCACGCGGATGCGGGCTACGAGGACGCGATCGCCTGCGCCAAGCAGCACCAGCTGCGCTTGCCGGGCATTCTCGGCAATTAGAACGTGATGACGTAAAGCCCGGCGGTCCCGCGAAGGATCGCCGGGCCATTTTCGACGATCAACGTGTCGCCCGTGCCAAGCGCGTCGGTGGCGCCGGTCGCGCAATGGATCAGCAGAAACCGCGTCGTCTTATCGATCGTGGTTTCGCCGTCGAGATCGAGCCGCGTCATCGACGGCGTGTAGCCCAAGCCCCGCCGCGCCATCGCGTTGAGATCGGTGACCGGACGCCCAAGCAATTCGGCCGAGGCGGGCACGTCGCCGGGAAAGGCAAGGGGCGGCGTGTCTTGCGTCAATTTGATCGGCGCCTGGTCGCCGAGCGTGAGCGCGATGCCGTCGCCCGACAAAATCGCGAGATGGCGGTCGATCGCAGGGAATACGGAAAACGGTCCGCCGGTGGCCACACGCGCCATGCTCAGACGCCATTCGAAAGTCGCGAGGTCGGCGGTGGCGGGATGGATCGCGATCTCGGCGGTTTCGCCAAGGCCGTTCTTCCATTTGACGACGCGATAATCCGAACGCCGGAGAACCCGCATCACTTCGCGGCGATCATATCGACGGGCACGGCGCGGCGGCGCTGGGGCGGTTCCACAAAGGGCGCGGTCGAGCGGCGTTCGACCAAGGTGGGACGCAGCATGACCTTGCAGAACGCTTCGTCCTTGCGTTTGCCTTCCGCCACTTTGCGGAACAGATGGTCGGTGGTGGCCAGCGCCAAATCGCGCACCGGCATCGCGACGGTGGTGATGCCGGGGCCGCACCATTTCAGCATCGGCGCGTCGCTGAAGCCGACGAAGGAAAGATCGCGCGGCACGTCCACGCCGTGGGCGCGCACGCTGTCGTAAGCGCCCACGCAAATCCGCGCCCCCGCCGTGACGACGGCGGTCGGGCGTTGGCGCAAAGACAGCAGCTTGTCCATCGCCGCGGCGCCGAACTCCGCGTCGCAACTGCCCGAGTGCAGCAACTCGTCGATCGGTTCGATCCCGGCATCCTCCAGCGTGCGGCGGAACCCGGCGAGGCGCGCGCGGCCGGTGGAAATGGCGAGCGTCGAGCCGATATAGGCGATGCGCCGATGGCCGAGACCGATCAGATGTTCGGCCGCAAGACGCATGGCTTGCGCATCGTCGATGCCGAACCAATCGGATTCGACCTTGGCGCTTTCGCGCACGAATTGGACGAGCGGCACGCTGCGCATCAAGCGATAGGTTTCGGCCGCGGGCGCGATCGACGGAATCATGATGATGCCGAGCGCGCGCGCCGAGCAAAGATTGCGCAAATGGTGAAGCTCGAGATCCGCGTCGTCGCCGGTAACGGCAAGGACGAGCTGCGCGCCGCGCTCGCGGCAGCAATCGGCGATCGCTTTGGCGGCGGTCGAATAGAAATCGTTCTCGATATCGGGCAGCAGCAATCCGACGATCGACGACGTTCCGCTGCGCATCGTGCGCGCGGCGAGATCGACGACATAGCCGTCGCGCTCCGCGGCTTCGCGCACGCGCGCTTGCGTGGCCTCGCTGATGCGCGACGAACCGGCCAGCGCGCGCGACACCGTCGCCACGGACAGGCCCAGCGCCTGTGCGATGTCTTTCATTTTCGTCGGCCGCGTCATTCGAATCCTCCGTCGTCAGGACAATCGTTTGCACGATTTTTCGCATTCGACAAGCGGGGCGATCATTTCATCGATTATCGACGAATCGGTCTTGCGCTTTGTTGCGTTCGGGCGCCTGATGGCGAACGGGATTCGTGCGTTTGGGCGCTGTTGCACGGATTGCGCAATCGACTGTGCAAATGTTTGCGCAAAATAAATATCTGAAAAATAACAATATTTTTGTCTTATCAAACCCCTTGACCGCAAACGTTTACGCGCGCATCGTCTGCGCGTCACGAAAATGCCGCCCGGTTCGTCCCGTGGACGGCGCTCAAGGGAGGAAATATGCGCACCCACGGTAATACGCGCGGCATTTCGCGCCGTTCGATGCTCGCGACCGGCTCGGCCGCCATTGGCTTGTCGGCGCTGGCCGCCCCCGCCGTCCTGGCGCAGCAGAAATTCGTCTGCCGCATGGGCCATTCCGAAGCGATCGGCTCGCCGCTGACGATGGCTTTCGAAGCCTGGGGCAAGGCGATGAACGAGAAGAGCGGCGGTCGTATCGACGCGCAGCACTTCCCGGCCAGCCAGCTCGGCAGCTACACCCAGATGATCGAGCAGAATCGTCTCGGCACGATCCAGGCCACGACCGGCGGTCCCGATACGGAAGAATCGGTGGCGCCCGAAATCGCCGCGACCGGCGGCGCGCCGGGCTTCATCTATCGCGACGAGGCGCATGTCGACCGCGTGTTGCAGGGCGACATCGGCAAGGAAGTCTCCGCCATCGCGCGCGCCAAGACCGGCGTCGAGTTCCTCGATTACGGCGAGGTCGGCTTCCGTCACGTGCTGTCGAAGCGCCCGGTCGCCACGATGGCCGATCTGCGCGGCCTCAAAATCCGCGTGCCCGAGCTGAAAGTGTGGGTCGATTTCTGGAAGCTGCTGGGTGCGAACCCCACGCCGCTCGCCTATGCCGAGCAGTACAACGCGCTGTCGACCGGTCTGATCGACGCGCTGGAAGCCGACGTGTTCTCGATCAAGGGCTTCAAGTGGGGCGAGCAGGCGAAGAACATGACGCTCACGAACCACTGGTTCCTGCCCAAGGCGACGCGCGTCAACGCGCGCTGGCTCGACTCGCTGCCGGCGGAATTGCAGACGATCGTGCGCGACACCGCGAAGGTCGCCTTCGCCGAGCAGCGCCGCGTCAATCGCGCCAACACGGCCGCGACGCTGGAGGAGCTGAAGGCCTCCGGCATCACCGTGCGCACGGCCGGCGACACGGCCGCGTGGCGCGCGGCGACCGAGCCGCTTTTCGCCGAGTTCGCGTCCAAGAGCCCGGCGACCAAGGCGATGATCGACAAGATCCGCGGCCTCGTCGCTTGAAGTCCGACTGATACACCGGGCGGCGGAAGCGATTCCGCCGCCCGTTCTTTTACTCGGGCGAATTCATCCGCCTTCGGAAGTCCGGTTCCCATGTCCTCCTCCTCCGACAGTCTCGCGACGCCCGCCAACGGCGCGCCCGCGCGTATCAGCCTTGTCGCCGACCGCGTTCTCGAAACGCTCTGCGTCGCGGTGCTCAGCATCACCGTGTTGGTGGCGCTGTTGCAGGTCTTCTTCCGCTATGTGCTCAACGCGTCGCTGAGCTGGCCCGAGGAGTTCGGACGTTTCGCCTTCGCCTGGTTCGTGCTGTTGTCGCTGGGATTGCTGGCGCGGCGCGCCAAGCATATCGCGATCGAAATGGTGCCGCGCGCGCTCTCCGACGACGGGCGGCGTGTCCACGCCGCCTTCGCGCGCGCGATTTCGTCGTGCAGCGCCGTGTTCCTTTTTTTCTGCGGGGCCGATCTGGTCGCCAACGCGAGTTACGTCTCACCCGCGCTTCAATGGTCGTACAAGTATCTCTATCTCGCCGTGCCCGCCGGCGCGGCGGCGACCTTGTTCTTCCTGGTGCTGGAACCGGTCGCGGGTTTCCGCTCCTGGCTCTCGGGTCTCGCGACCACGATCGCCGGTGCCGTGCTCTATTTCCTGCTCGAATCCGCGATCGGCCATACCTTCGTCGGCTCGTTCGGCGTCGTGCTGCCGCTCGTCACCGTGGCGATCGGCTTCATGCTGATCGGCGTGCCGATCTTTGATTCGCTTATTTTCGGTACGTTCGTCGCGTTCATGCCGCAGGGCTCGCTGGCGCTGCTGCCCGTGCCGCAAAGCCTGACGAACTCGATGGACTATCTGCTGCTGTCCATCCCATTCTTCATGCTCGCGGGCGGCATGATGAATGCGAGCGGCATCACCGAACGCCTGGTGGCGCTGGCGGATTCCTTGGTCGGCCATTTCCGCGGCGGCCTTGCCCAGGTCAACGTGCTGACCAACACGCTGATGGGCGGTGTGTCGGGTTCGTCGACCGCCGATGCGGCGGCGTTGGCCAAAACGATGGTGCCCGCGATGGAAAAGCGCGGCTATCCCAAGCCCTTCGGCGTGGCGCTGACGAGTGCGGGCTCGATCCTCGCCAATATGATCCCGCCCAGCCTCGGCCTTATCATTTACGGCGCGATGGCGACGGTGTCGGTGGGGGCCTTGTTCACCGCGACGATCGTGCCGGGCCTGCTGATGGCGCTGACGCTGTCGGTGGTCGTCTATTTCGAATGCCGCCGGCGCGGCATCGGCGATAGCGGCCCGCGTCCGGCCCCGGGTGTGCGCGGCAAGGCGTTCCGCAACGCGCTGCCCGCACTCGTTTTGCCGGTTATCATCGTCGGCGGCATCCGCTACGGCGTGTTCTCGACGACCGAAGCGGGTGCCATCGCGGCGGCCTATTCGATTTTCTGCGGCATGTATATCTATCGCGCGGCCAAGGGCATGACGATCGTTCACGCGATCCGCGAATCCCTGATCGAAACGACGACGATCATGGCGGTGATCGCGGCCTCGGCGCCCTTCGCTTACGCGCTCATCATCGAACAAGTGCCGCAGAAGATGACGGCGATCCTCGGCGGCCTCGCGGGCACGTGGTGGCTGCTGCTGCTGGCGATCAATCTGTTCCTGTTGTTCGTCGGCTTGGCGATGGAAATGATCGCCTCGATGGTGATCCTGATCCCGCTGCTCGTGCCGGTGTTGAAGGCGGCGAATGTCGATCTGATCCATTTTGGCGTCATCATGGTCGCCAATCTGTGCATCGGCGCGCTGACCCCGCCGCTTGCGGTCTTGGTGTTCACGGCCGCACAGGTGACCAACACGCCGATCCATCTTGCCTATCGCGCGTGCTGGCCGTTCATGATCGGTCTGTTGATCTGGCTGACGGTTATCACCTTCGTGCCGTCGCTCAGCCTCGGTCTGGTCGCGCTCGTCGGCAGGTAAGGGCGGCGGCGATGTTCACCCTGGAAAGCGACGCGCTGGCCTTGCCCCCCGGGGCTATCGCGCGCACCGAGCGTTTTTATCTGCGCCATGACGGCAAGCCGGTGCTGGGGCTGACGCAAGGCCGCATGCGGCCTTACGTCTATCCCATGTTCACGCCGTCGGGTTATCTCGCCACGTCGGAAAGCCCGGCCGACCATCCGCATCACAATTCGATCTGGATCGCGTCGGACCACGTGCATGCGTTGGTGCCCACGGCGCCGGGCAAGCACGAGGAATACACCTATAATTTCTACGTCGATGAAACCTTCCAGGGCCGCGCCCCCGGTACGCTGATCGCGGGCGCGCCCAAACTCGTCGACGCCGATGCGACCGGCTGCACCATCGCGATTCCCGTCGAATGGCGCGGGCCGGTGGAGTGGGGGGCCACGCAAGGGCGCATCATCGCGCGCGAGACGCGGCGCATCGCCGTGACGAAAGCGCCCGACGCGTGGGTGCTGGATGTCGATTCCGAACTTGCGGCCGCGAATTGGGATCTCGCTTTAGGCCCCACGCGCCACGCTTACTTCAACGCGCGCGTCGCCGACACGATGGTCGTGGCGCTGGGCGGTAAGGTGCGCGACGACAAGGGCCGTGTCGGCGGCGAAACGATCGGCGTGCTGGGCGCGCGCTGGGTGGCGTTCGAAGGCCCGGTGGGCGGCGGCAAGCAGGCCGGCGTCGCGGTCATTCCCAACCCGGCCGACGAAGCCGACGCGTCGTGGTTCGTCGCCGATTGGGGCGCGGTCAGTGTCGGCACGTTCCGGCAAACGCGCCGCGTTGTCGCGAAGGACAAACCCTTGCGCACGCGCTATCGCACCGTCGTCTATGATGGCGCGATGACCGATACGCAGATCGAAGCCTGGGTTGCCGGGTTCCCGAAACGATGAAAGCCGTGCTGCCCTATGACGCATCGCCGGGCACGAAGCGTCTTCTCGAAAGCCTCGATCCCGCGATCGCGCAAGTGAGCGTATTGGCGGAGAACGACGCTTCCGGCCTTGCGCGCGAACTCGCCGACGCCGATGTGCTGCTGCATGTGCTGGCGCCGGTCACGGCCGCGATCCTCGATGCCGCACCCAAACTGCGCTTGGTGCAGAAGATCGGCATCGGCGTCGATACGATCGACCGCGTTCACGCCGCCAAGCGCGGAATCGCCGTGTGCAACATGCCGGGCACCAATACGGTGGCGGTCGCCGAGTTGACCTTGGCGTTGATGCTCGCGGCGCTGCGTCGGGTGACGGCGCTGGACGAGGATTTGCGCGCCGGTGCCTGGACGCCCGACGCGGCGCATCTCGACGCGGCGGGCGAACTCGACGGCGCTTGCGTGGGTTTGATCGGCTACGGCGCCGTCGCCAAGCGCTTACGCCCGGCGCTCGAAGCGTTGGGGGCCCGCGTCGTCGTCCATGCGCGCCGCGAACCCGACGACGGCGCCAAAACGCTGCCGCTGGACGTTTTATTGAGCGAGGCCGATATGGTCTCGCTGCATGTGCCTGCGACTCCCGAAACGCGCGGCTTTTTGAACGCCGCGCGCATCGCGCGGATGAAAAAGGGTGCGGTGCTGGTCAACACGGCGCGTGGCGCCTTGATCGACGAAGCTGCATTGATTGCTGCGTTGTCGAGCGGCCATCTGGCGGCGGCGGGCTTGGACGTGTTCGCGACCGAACCGATCGCGCGCGACAGCGCTTTGTTGAAGCTGCCGAATGTCGTCGCCACGCCGCATATCGCGTGGATGACGCCGGGCACGTGGCGGCGCAGCCTTGCGGTGGTGGCGGAGAATTGCCGCCGCTTGGCGACGGGCGCGCCGCTGCTCAACCGCGTGGCGCCGCCATGACCGATACCACCGCCATCGAAACGCGTTTGCGCGAAGCGGGCGTGATCCCGGCCGGGGTGCCGGCGGAATTCCGCGCCCTGACCGGCGGTGTCGCGTCCGATATTTGGTGCGTCGAGGCGGGCGACACGAAATTCGCCGTGAAGCGCGCCCTCGCCAAATTGCGCGTCGCCGCCGATTGGCGCGCGCCCGTCAGCCGCAACGCGGCGGAGGCCGATTGGCTGCGCACCGCCGCCGATATCGTGCCGGGCTGCGTGCCGCGCATTCTGTTTCACGATCCCGATGCCGGCCTGTTCGCGATGGATTTCCTCGCACCCGACAAGCATCCGGTGTGGAAAGCCGAATTGCGGGACGGCCGCGTCGACGAAGGTTTCGCGGCGAAAGTGGGCGCGCGTTTGGGCGCCATTCACGCCGCAACTGCCTATGACGACAAGATCGCCGCGCGCTTCGCGCATGACGCGAATTTCCACGCGCTGCGGCTGGAACCCTATCTCGAAGCGATGGCGCCGAAATATCCGGATCTCGCCCCCAAGCTGTTCGCCTTGTCGCGCGACACGCTGGCCCGGCATGTGGCGCTGGTGCATGGCGACGTCAGTCCGAAGAACATCTTGGTGGGGCCGGAGGGGCCGATTTTCCTCGACGCCGAATGCGCCTGGTATGGCGATCCGGCTTTCGATCTCGCCTTCTGCCTCAACCATCTGCTGCTGAAATGCATTTGGAATCCGGCGGCCGCGCCGGGTTACTTGCGCGCCTTCGACGCGCTCTACACGACCTATTTCGGGTCGGTGGGGCCGCGTTTGGCGCGCGGGCTGGAGGCGCGCGTCGCAAGATTGCTGCCGGGGCTGCTGCTGGCGCGGATCGACGGCAAATCGCCGGTCGAGTACATCGTCGCGGCGGCCGACAAGGACCGCGTGCGGTCGATCGCGATCCCGATGATCGAAGCCGCCCCGGCGAGTTTGACGGCGTTGCGCGATCAGTGGCGCAACGGTTTGGGAAGGAATTAGCGCGATGGCGAAGATCGTTTCCGTCAAAGGCCGCCGGGTGTGGGATTCGCGCGCGCGGCCGACGGTCGAAACGGAAATCGCGCTGGCCGACGGTGCGACGGGCCGCGCGATTGCGCCCGCCGGCGCCTCAATGGGCTCGGGCGAAGCGGTCGATCTGCGCGACGGCGGTACGTCGCAAGGCGGGATGGACGTAACGCGCGCGGTCGCGAATGTCGCGGGACCGTTGGCGGAAGCGCTGATCGGCCTCGACGCGACCGATCAAGCGGCGGTCGATCGCGCGATCCGCGCTTGCGACAATTCCCAGCGCTTCGAACGCCTGGGCGGCAACGCGGCGATCGCGACGTCGATGGCGGTGCTGCATGCGGCCGCCGCGTCGGCGCGCGCCCCGCTCGACGAATATCTCGCGGCGGGCGGCCCGGTCAGCATCCCGGTGCCCGAGATTCAGATTTTCGGCGGCGGGGCGCATGCGGGGCGCCGCGTCGATATCCAGGATTTTCTGATCGTCTGCCCGTCGGCGCGGAATTTCGCCGAGGCGCTGGACCGCACGGCGGACGTCTATCACGCCGCGCGCAAGCTGCTGAAGGACGAAGGCCGCTTGCAAGGTGTCGCCGACGAAGGCGGATTTTGGCCGGTCTTCGCGACAAACGACGAAGCGCTCGAAATGCTCGTGCGCGCGATCGAAGCGGCGGGTTATACGCCGGGCGACGAAGTGCATATCGCGCTCGATATCGCCGCGTCGGATTTCGGGCGCAATGGGCGCTACAAGCTTGGCCTCGAAAACCGCGAACTCGACAGCGATGCGATGTGCGACATGCTGCTCGGCTGGCTCGACCGCTATCCCATCCTGTCGATCGAGGATCCGCTGGCCGAGGACGATCACGCCGGCTTCATGCGCTTCATGGCGGCGGCGGGCGATCGCGTGCAGGTCGTGGGCGACGATCTGCTGGTGACCGATCCCGCGCGCGTCGCCACGGCCGCGCGCGACAAGCTCGTGAACTGCGCGCTGATCAAGCCCAACCAGATCGGCACGGTGACCGAGACCAAAGCAGCGCTAGACGCGGCCAAGGCGGGCGGGATTTCGGCGATCGTCTCCGCCCGCTCGGGCGAGACCGAGGATATCAGCATCGCGCCCTTCGCCGTGGGTTGGAACGCGGGCCAGTTCAAAGTCGGTTCGATCGCGCGCGGCGAGCGCACGGCGAAATGGAACGAGATGCTGCGCATCGAAGAACGCCTGGGATCGCGCGCGCCCTATGCGGGGTGGGGCGCGTTTCCGGTGAAGGAAAGGTCCGCACGATGACTCGCAAAATCGTCCGCTATGCCGATCCCGAAACGCGTTACGGCCTGCTGGAGAAGGACGGCACGATTCGTCCGCTCGCAGGCTCGCCGTTCGAAAGCCTGGAGACGGTCGGCAAGCCCACGCATCTCGAGCGCGTGCGCTTGCTGGCACCCGTGAAACCCGCCTGTCTCTACGGCGCCGGTCTCAACTATATCGGCCATGCGCGCGAGATGAAGCTCGATACGCCCGCGTTCCCGATGTTGTTCATGACGCCGCCCTCGGCGATCGTCGGGCCCGACGCGCCCATCGTCTATCCGGTCGAAGCGCAGAATCTGCATTTCGAGGCGGAAGTCGCGGTCGTGATCGGCAAGGCCGGGCGGCGCATCCCGGAAGCCAAGGCGCTCGATCATGTGCTGGGCTATACCTGCGCCAACGACGTCAGCGAGCGCGTGATCCAAGCCAAGGAAATGAAGCAGGGCTGTCTGGTGCTCGGCAAGGCGTTCGACAGCTTCAAACCGATCGGCCCGTCGATCGCGCTGGGGCTCGACGCCGAGAATATCGAGATCATCGGCCGCGTAAATGGCCAGCAGCGCCAGTGCAGCAACACCAACGACCTCGTCTACTCGGTCAAGGCGTTGATCGCGCATTTGAGCAGCGGCATCACGCTGCATCCCGGCGATGTCATCATGACCGGCACGCCCGCCGGCGTTGGGCCGGTCGTGCCCGGCGACGTGGTCGAGATCGAGATTCCGCAGGTCGGCATCCTGCGCAATCCGGTCGTCGCCGAACAAGTTTAAGGAACGCAAGATATGGCCAAAAAAATCCGTTTCGCGCTCGTCGGCCTTGGCATGGCGTCGCGCCCGCATGTGCGCGGCTTGAAGGACCTCGAAGCCGCCGGCGTGCTGGAAGTCGCCGGCGTGTTCGCGCGCGACCAAGCCAAGCGCGAAGCCTTCGCCGCGGCGAATGGCTGGCGCGCCGCACCCACGCTTGAATCGCTTGCGACCGACAAATCGATCGACGCGGTACTGATGCTGACGCCGCCCAACGCGCGCGTCGAACTCGTCGATCTGTTCGCGGCGAACGGCAAGGCGATCCTGATGGAAAAGCCGGTCGAGCGCACGACGGCGGCGGCGGAGAAGATCGTCGCGCGTTGCGAGGCGGCGAAGGTGCCGCTCGGCATCGTGTTCCAGCATCGCTTGAAGCCCGCCGCGCGCGCGATGCGCGAACTGCTCGATTCCGGCCGCTTGGGCAAGATCGGCCTCGTGCGGCTCGACGTGCCATGGTGGCGGCCGCAAAGCTATTACGACGAGCCGGGGCGCGGCACGCTGGCGCGCGACGGCGGCGGCGTGCTGATCTCGCAGGCGATCCACGCGATGGACATGATGCTGGCATTGACGCCGGATGTCGTCGACGTGACGGCGCTCGCGGGCACGACCAGCCTGCACAAGATGGAGACCGAGGATTTCGCCGGGGCGGGATTGCGCTTCGCCGACGGATCGATCGGTACCATCGTCGCGACGACGGCGAATTTCCCCGGCGTCATGGAAAGCTGCGTGTTCAACGGCGACAACGGCTCGGCCACGCTCGATGCCTCGACGTTGACCGTGCAATGGCGCGACGGCAAGACCGAAACCGCCGGCGTGACGGGCGTGGGTACGGGCGGCGGGGCCGATCCGATGGCCTTCGATCACGGGCCGCATCGCGATGTCATCGCCGATTTCACGGCGGCCGTGGCCGAAGGCCGCGAACCGTCGATCAACGGGCGCTCGGCCTTGCGCGTCCATCGTTTGATCGACGCGATCCTCGAATCCTCGCGCAAGGGTGCGCGCGTCGCCGTGGCGAAGGGCTGAGCATGAAGGACGGCAAGATCGCGATCGGCGTTTTGGGCGTCGATCATCGGCATATCTACGGCATGCTGGAGGGGATGCTGGGGGCAGGCTGCGTCGCCGTCGCGTGGTGGACGCAAGGCGAGCCAATGCCGCTGGCTGGCTTCCTGAAGCGCTTCCCCGATTTGCCGCGCGTCGCGGACAAGCGCGCCATTCTGGAAGACAAGTCGATCGACCTGGTGCTGATCGCGTGCGTGCCGTCGGATCGCGCTTCGTTGGCGATCGAAGCGATGCGCCACGGCAAGGACGTGATGCTCGACAAGCCGGGCTGCGTATCGGCGGCCGAACTCGCCGCCTTGCGCGCGGCGCAAGCCGAGACGGGGCGTATCTGGTCGGTCGATTTCTCCGAGCGTTTCGAAGTGCCCGCCGTGACCCTGGCGACCGAATTGGTGGCGCAAGGTGCGATCGGCCGCGTCGTTTCGACGACCGGCCTGGGGCCCCATCGCCATAACCCGCAGACGCGTCCGCCGTGGTTCTATTCGCGCAAAGGGACCGGCGGAATCCTTTGCGACATCGGTTCGCACCAGATCGATCAGTTCCTGTTCTTCACCGGCTCGGACGACGCCGAGATCGTGTCGGCGGTCAGCGCCAATCTCGCCCATCGCGAATTCCCCGATTTCGAGGATTTCGGCGAGATCGTCCTGAAAAGCGCCGATGCGCGCGGCTATATCCGCGTCGATTGGTTCACGCCCGACGCGCTGCCCAATTGGGGCGACGGGCGGCTGTTCTTGACCGGCACCGAAGGCACGATCGAGCTGCGCAAATATGTCGATGTCGGCGGCGCCTCCGGCACCGATCATCTGTTCCTGGTGAACAAGACGCGCTGCGAACGCATCGATGCGTCGGGGGCGGGCACGCCGTATTTCGCCAAGCTCGCGGCGGACGTGCGCAACCGCACGCAAACCGCGATGAAGCAAAGCCACGCCTTCAAGGCGACGGCGCTCGCGATCGAAGCGCAGCGGCTTGCGGAACTGGCCGCCGGCTACAAAAGCTGATCGCGCGTTTTACAGCGCGCTTCGGTAGTTCTCGGCATTTACCGTTGACTTGCCGCGTCGCATCGCCATGTTGTGCCGCAACATGACGATCCCGACGCGGAGTGTTCGACGATGCCTTCCCAACCGCCCGCATCCCTGATCGACGGCTATCTTTCGTTCCGCGAACGCCGTTTGCCCGGCGAGCAGTCGCGCTTCACGCAACTCGCCGAAACGGGCCAGTCGCCCAGCGTGATGATCGTTGGCTGCTGCGATTCGCGCGTGTCGCCCGAAGTGATTTTCGACGCGCGACCCGGCGAGATGTTCGTCGTGCGGAACGTCGCCAATATCGTGCCGCCCTATCAGCCCGACGGCGGATTGCACGGCACCAGTGCCGCGCTCGAATACGGCGTGATCGCGCTGAAGGTCGAACATATCGTCGTGCTGGGCCATGGCGGCTGCGGCGGCATCGCCGCCTATGTCGATGCGGGCCGCAAACCCTTGTCGCCCGGCGATTTCGTCGGCGCGTGGATCGAACAGCTCGACGGGGCGGCCGGGCTCGTGCCCGAATGCGACCGGGAACTGCCTGAGGATTTCGCCCGTTCGCTGGAGGTCGCGAATTTGCGCGCCAGCATCGCGGCGCTGCGCACCCATCCTTGCATCGGCACGCTGGAAAAGCGCGGGCGCCTGCAATTGCATGCCGCGCATTTCGCCATCCGCACCGGCGTTCTGCGCTGGCTGGACCAGGAAACCGGCCAGCTTCAAGCGGTCGCCGGCGACAAGCGGGTCGATGCCGCGCCTTTGCGGTGTACGCCGGGCTGATCGCGGTAGCCGGGTGACATCCAGTCCATGCACGGAATTTTGGTGCATGCTTAACTTTTGCCGCAGAAAATGGGGGTAACGATGGGCGCCGATGAATCCCCCCGAAAGACGCAAATCCGGCCTGTTTGATCGAATCGCCGCACCCGAATGGGCGGCGATCGCCTTCGCGTTGTTCGTCATCGCGGGGATTTGGGTGGTCGCGTATCTGTCGACGCGTCAGGCGCGCGAACAGCTCGCGGAATCGGCGCAAAGCGAAATCCTTGGCGCGCAAAGTCTGATTGCGTCCCAAATTGGCCGGACGATCGACGCGGCCGGCGCGTTGCTGGTCGGCGTCGATCTGTGGCTGGCGGAACAATTCGATTCGACCATCGTCGCCGATCTCGATCTCGTCGCGGATCGGATCCGGCGCAGCCAGAAATCGGCGATCGACATCGATCTCTACGATCTGGCGGGCGAGGAAATCGTCCGGGGTTCCGGATCGCGCCGCGTCCTCGACCCGGCCGAGCGCCGCTCGCTGATGGCGCTGGCCGAGAGTCCCCTCGATCAATTCTCGGTCGGAGTGGAGATCGCCGCGCGCGGGAAAACGCGGCGCATTTCCGTCGTTAAGCGCGCGAATATAAACGTGTTCGGCGCCGCCTATATCGTGGCGTCGATCCCGCCCGAACAGCTCGACCGGCATTTCGACCGGATGCTCGTTACGGCACCCGGCACGGTCGGCGCGATCCGGGGCGACGGGCTGATCGTCTATCGCTATCCCGATCCCGAGAATTTCACCGGCCAGCGTTTCGATCTCGACGTGCTGTTGGGCCCGCGCGACCGGCGTGCTGATTCGGGGCTTTTGAAAAATATCCGCAGTCCCGACGGTACGATCCTAACCGCCGCCTACCAGCGGATCGACGATTTGCCGATCTATTCCTATGCCCGGTTTCGCGAAGCCGATATCGACGAGATGGGGTCCGCGCATGGCCGCCCGGTGCTCGCCTTCGCGGGGCTCGCGACGCTGCTGACGCTGGCGATGGCCGGCGTCGTGATCTGGTTCGAACGCAGCCGCGCGCGCGAAGCCGACCGCCTGCGCCGCGCGCTGATCGACGCGCAGGCGGCGAACGTCGCCAAGCGCGAATTCCTCGCCAATATCAGCCACGAGCTGCGCACGCCGCTCAACGCGATCATCGGCTTCTCGGATTTGATGGCGGCGCAGCCCTTCGGCGCGTTGAACGATCGCTATCGCGGCTATGCCGACGATATTCAAGGGGCGGGGCGGCACCTGCTCAGCATCGTCAATCAACTGCTCGATTTGGCGGCGATCGAAGCGGGACGGCTGCGCCTGCAACCCGAAACGCTCGATCCCGGCGACGTGATCCGCGAAGTGGCCGAGATGATGCGCGCCATCGCGCGCGAGCGGAATGTGCGTGTCGTCGAAGTGCCGCCGGGCGAGGCGTTCACGACGATCGGCGACCGCACGATGCTGCGCCAGATCGTGACCAACCTCGCGGGAAACGCCGTGCGCCATTGCCGTGTCAACGGCGCCGTGCGCCTCGCGTGGTCGCAAGACGGTGCGGGGCAGTACACGATCGCGATCGAAGATGAAGGACTCGGCATTCCCGCCGAGGATATCGCGCATATTTTCGAGCCGTTCTGGCGCAAGGAAAGTTCGAGCCTCACGCGGCGCGGCGGCACGGGACTTGGCTTGATGATCACGCGCCAATTCGTGACGCGCTGGGGCGGGGCGATCGCGGTCGACAGCGAGATCGGCAAAGGCAGCGTGTTCACGGTGACTTTGCCGCTGCGCATTGACGCGTTGGGCGGCAGGTGAGCGCCTGCGGCGCGATGTCGCGTATGTATATTAGTTAGATCGAATATAACGATCGCCATCGCTCCGTTCACCGGGAGGCTCAAATGGCCAATGTCGGATCCGTCGATCGTCTCGTGCGCGCCATCGCTGGCGCCATATTGCTCGTGGCGCCATTCGCGGCCCCGGCGCTGTTCGAATCCTTCGGCGCGTGGCGCTTCGCGGTCGCGGCCGCCGGGGCGGTATTGCTCGCCACGGCGGCGTTGCGTTTCTGCCCGGCTTACGTGCCGCTCGGCATCAACACTTGCGGCGTCGACAAGCGCTGATCGGCGCCCGATAATCGGTTCCTCGAAAGGGAGGACCGATGGCGCGGGCGGCGAAAAATCTACGCGTGGGCATGGTCGCGCACGACAAACGCAAGGCGGAGCTCGCGCGCTGGCTGGCGCGCCATCGCAAGGTGTTCGCGAAGGCCGGCATCGTCGCCACGGGCACGACCGCCAAGCTGCTGCGCAAGCGTTGCCCCGAACTTTCGATCGAAGCCTTGGCGAGCGGCCCGCTGGGCGGCGACCAGCAGATGGGCGCCCTGATCACGGAAGGTGCCCTCGACGCGCTGATCTTTTTCTGGGACCCGTTGACGCCGATGCCCCATGACGTGGACGTGCGCGCGTTGTTGCGGCTCGCGACCCTCTACGATCTGCCGCATGCGTGCAATCTTTCGACCGCGAATCTGATCGCGGCCGGGATCGAACGCGGGACGGTGGGCGCATGAGCGGACGCATCGCGCGCGGCGGCAAGGCGGTCTACGGCGCGCCGCTCGGCATCTTGATGCTCGAAGCCAAGTTCCCGCGTATCCCCGGCGATATGGGCAACGCGACGACCTGGCCGTTCCCCGTTCTCTATCGCGTCGTCACCGGCGCCTCGCCCGAGAAAGTCGTGTTGAAGGGCGCTGAAGGTCTGCTGCCGGATTTCATCGCGGCGGCGCAGGATCTCGTGCGCCTCGGCGCGGAAGCGATCACGACCAATTGCGGTTTCCTGTCGCTGTTCCAGAAGGAACTGAGCGCCGCCGTGAACGTGCCGGTCGCGACGTCCGCCTTGATGCAAGTGCCGTGGGTGCAGGCGACGTTGCCGCCGGGCAAGCGCGTGGGCATCGTCACCGTATCCAAGGCGACGCTGACGCCGCGTCATCTCGAAGCCGCGAACGTGCCGCTCGATACGCCGATCGCGGGCACGGAGAACGGCAAGGAATTCTTCCGCGTTCTGATCAAGGCGGAGAAGACCGATATGGATATCGACGGCGCCGAGCGCGACGTGGTCGAGGCGGGCGTCGAACTTGTCCGCACGCATCCCGAGATCGGCGCGCTGGTGCTCGAATGCACCAATATGCCGCCTTATGCCGCCGCGTTGCAGGCGGCGACCGGTTTGCCGGTCTACGATATCTATACGATGATCGCGTGGTTCCATTCCGGGCTTCGCCCGCGGCGGTTCGAATGAAAACGACGCATCCGGATATCGATCTGTCGGCCGAGGTCGCCGGCGCGCTGGCGGCCGGCAAACCGGTCGTCGCGTTGGAAAGCACGATCGTCGCGCACGGCCTGCCGCGTCCCGACAATCTCGCGGCCGGCCAGGCGCTGGAAGCGGCGGTGCGCGAAGCCGGGGCGGTGCCCGCCACGATCGCCGTGCTGGCGGGCCGCATCTGCGTCGGCCTGACGGCAAAGCAACTCGAAGCCTTGGCGCTGGGCGGGAATATCGCCAAAGCCTCGCGCCGCGATTTGGCCGCCCTGATCGCCAAGAAGGAGAACGGCGCCACGACCGTCGCCGCGACGATGGCGGTGGCCGCGATGGCCGGGATCGCGATTTTCGCGACCGGCGGCATCGGCGGCGTGCATCGCGGGGCGGAGACGAGTTTCGACATTTCCGCCGATCTGCCCGAATTGGCGCGCAGCAAGGTCGCGGTCGTGTCGGCCGGCGCGAAATCGATCCTCGATCTGCCCAAGACGCTGGAGATGCTGGAAATGCTCGGCGTGCCGGTCTGGGGCTATCGCAGCGACGCGTTCCCGGCCTTCTACGCGCCCGATAGCGGCTTGAAGGTCGACGCCAGATTCGACGACGTGGCGGAACTCGCGCGCGCCATCGCGGCGCATCGCCGGGTCGGGGCGGGCGGGATGTTGATCGCCAACCCGATCGCGGCCGATGCGGCGTTGGACGCGGCGGCGATCGAAGCGGGGATCGCGGCGGCGATCCGTGCGGCCGACGCGGCCGGAATCGGCGGCAAGGCGTTGACGCCGTTTTTGCTCGATCACATCAATCGCAACAGCGGGGGCAAAAGCCTCGCCGCCAATCTGGCGCTGGCGGTGGGCAACGCCAAGCTCGGCGGCACGCTGGCCGCTGCGTTGGCTCAGTCGTAGTCAAATTCTTCGCCGCGCGTCGCTTTCTTGGCGCCGTGCTTGGCCTTGGAGGCGAGGCGCCGCTTTTGCGAGCCCTTGGTCGGCTTGGTCGCCTTGCGCGGCCGGGGCCGTTCCATCGCCCGGCGCAGCAGCAGGGCGAGCTTCGCCAAGGCGGTCTTGCGATTGTCGCCCTGATCGCGATGTTCCTGGGATTCGACCAGCAGAATACCCTCGGTCGAGACGCGCCGCCCGGCGATGGCCTTCAGCCGCGCCAGAATTTCCGGCGGCAGGCGGCTGATATTGAGGTCGATCCGCAATTCGACCGCCGACGACACTTTGTTGACGTTCTGCCCGCCGGGGCCCGACGCGCGCACGAAGCGCCAGGTCAGGTCCCGGTCGTCGAGGTCCAGTTCGGGGATCACGCGCGGCATACGCCACACATGCCAATCTTGCGCGTCCGGGGCAAGCGGGTTAACGAGGCGCTATGTCGGGTGTCACCCTCCTCTGCACGGTCTACAACAAGGAACGCTTCCTGCCGGACGTGATCGCCGCCATCTGGCGGCAGGTCCCGGAGATGGAGCGCGAGTTCCTGTTTATCGACGACGGCAGCCGCGACAATTCGGTCGCCATCGTGCGCGAATTGACCCGCGACTGGCCGAACTGCCGGATCGTCGAACGGCGCAACGGCGGCCCCTCGGCCTCGACCAATACCGGCATCGAACTCGCGACCCAGCCTTGGCTGAAACTGGTGGGCTCCGACGACGTGCTCGCCCCCTACGCCACGCGCAAGCTGATCTCGATCGCGGAGAACACGGGCACGGCCGCCGTGTTCGGGCGGATCGGCTTCTATCGCGATCCCGCCGAAATCCTGTTCGACGAAGCGGCGGCGGAAGCCACCCCGGCCACCGTTCCCGCCGACGCGGTGGACGAGGTCATAAGGCGCGGCGTATCGGGCACGTCGCCGACGATTTTCCGCACCGATGTGGTGAAGCGAGCGGGCATGTGCGACCCCGACGTGTTCGTCGAGGATTTCGCGCTGGCCTTGCGCGTGGCGCGTCTGGGCAAGATCGCGCGCTACGAGCATATCGTCACCTGGGGCCCGGCGGCTGACGATACGCGCATCATGGTGGGCCAAGGCCATCAGGCGCATCACGATTACGCGCTCGTCCTTACCCATTTCCTGCGCGCCCATCCCGAAATGGCGCAACGCTACGGCAAGCTCGCCTTCCATCGCGCGGCGGGCCGTGCTTGGCGCTATGCGCGCCGTGCGGCCGGTTTGGGCTGGGCCAGCAAATACACCTGGCTGCATCTCCAATCCTATTTTGGCCCGATGGGCGATCCGGCGGCGGCCATCGAGCGTACGATGGATGTCTACAAGCTCGGCGACGGCCCCAAGGCCAAACCGATCATCCGGGTGGGAGCCTACGCATGAGCCGCCGCCGCCGCGACGATCGGCAAGCCCCGTGGGCGATTTCCGTTTTCGCGGCGCTGCTATTCTTGAATCAGCTCGTCGCGTCCGGCGATTTCGTCGAGGCGGGCATTCAGGTTCTGCCGTCGTCGGTGGCGCTGGAACTCGTCGGGGCGGTCGCCCTTCTCGGCCTGCTGGCGTTGATCGGCGTAAAGCGCGGCGGCTTCCTGTTGTGGATCCTCTCGCTCGCCTTCTTCGCGGCCTTCGTTTTGCGCGGCATCGCGCTGGCGATCCCGTGGTTCTTCGGCCGCGATCTGAACGTGGCGGTCGATATCCGTTTCGTGCCGGTTTTCGCCAAGATCCTGGCGGACTCGACGCCGGGCTGGGAATTCGTGCTGTTGATCGCTGGCGCGGCGTTGCTGTTTGCCCTGGCGTTGACGGTCGTGCGACTCGCTTTCGGCACGGTGTTCCGCGCCCTTGCCGCCGGACGGCCCGGCTTGCTGCTGCCCGGCTTCGCGGCGTTGATCGCGCTATGGGCGACGATGCCGGCCGCACCCTCGGCCCCCGATCCGCGCCCGCTGCTATCGGCCGACGCCGCCTTGGTCGTCCAGCGCAATTTGAACAACGTGCTGCAAGCCGAAGGGATTCGCGGCGAACATCGCGCGCGCATCGAAGCCGCGCAAGGCCAGTTGCCGGCCCATTCGGATTTCGCCGAATTGCGCGGCAAGCATGTCGTGCTGATTTTCGCCGAATCCTATGGGCGCATCACCGCGTCGGACCCCGATTTCGCGCGCGTGGTGGAGCCCGCGCGGAAATCCTTGGCCGCGCGTCTTGAGGCGGCGGGCTATGCCAGCGCGTCGTCGATTTTGATCTCGCCGATCACCGGCGGCGGATCGTGGATGGCGCATGGCACGTTGCTGACCGGCGTGAAGCTCGCGGCGCAGGACGCTTACGAGGTGATGCTGGTTTCGAAGATACGCACGCTCGCGCATCGCTTCGTCGAAGCGGGATGGCGCAGCCTGGTCGTGGCGCCGCGTATCGACCAGCCTTGGCCCGAAGCGCGATTGCTGGGCTTCGAGGCGACGCGGCTGCAGCCGGATCTCGGCTATGCGGGGCCGCGCTACGCTTGGGAATCGCTGCCCGATCAATGGGTGCTCAAGCATTTCGCGCAAAGCGAGCTCGGCGGCACGCCGGTATTCGCCGAGATCATCCTCGCGTCGAGTCATACGCCATTCGAGCGTGTGCCGCCGATCGTCGAGGATTGGGCGTCGCTCGACGACAAGGGCGAAATCTATCGCGGGCTTCCGGTCCGCGAGTTCCCGGTGCGGGCGGGCCGCGTGTTCGACCAGGACGAGGGCTATACGGCCGCGACCGCCTATGTGCTCGAAACGCTCGGCCGCTTCGCCGAGCACGTCGCCGACAAGGATGCGCTGTTCATCGTGCTGGGCGACCATCAGCCGCCGCTGACGACCGCGCGCCGCACCGGCGATTTCGGCGTGCCGATCCATGTGTTCTCGCGCGACGCCGCCGCGATCGAACTCTTCGTGCGGCGTGGCTACGTGCCCGGCATTTCCGTGCCGCTCGACGGCGGCGCGCCGATGGAAAGTTTCCTCGGCGGGTTCCTGACGGATTTTTCGAGCCCGCAATGACCCGCAACGCCGAGCTGCGCGGTTTCGCCGCCGCGAGCGGTTTGCTCGGCCTCGCGGCCGCGCTGGCGATCGCGCCGCCTTCCGGACTCGTTCTCTATGTCGTCGCGGCTTTGTCATTATGGGCCGGCGCGCGCTGGGGTATTGCCGATCATCCGTTTCCGGATTTAGGCGCGGCGAACCGCGTCACCTATGCGCGCGGCGTCGGCGTGGCGCTCGTCGCGAGCCTCATTCCCGCCGCGTTGGACGACACCGGCAGGATCGTCTTGGCCGCCGCCGCCGGATTGCTGATCGCCGCCGACGGGATCGACGGGTGGCTCGCGCGCCGCGACGGCAACGCTTCGGCCTTCGGCGCGCGTTTCGACATGGAAATCGATTCCGCGTTGATGCTCGTCCTGGCGATCATCGCCGCGCGCTTGGATGGCGCGTGGCTGATTCTGCTCGGACTGCCGCGCTATATCTTCGTGCTCGCGTCGTATCTCTGGCCGTTCCTCGCCGCACCCTTGCCCTATAGCGAACGGCGGCGGATCGTCTGCGTGTTGCAGGGTTTCGGTCTCGTCGCCGCGATCTATCCGTGGGACTATGCGACGCAAGCCGCCTTCGCAGCGTTGATCGCGTTGCTGCTGTCCTTCGCCGTCGACGTGATTTGGCTGTGGCGCCAAGCATCGTCGCGGGAAATGGAGAATGGCGTCGCACCGTTGCTGGGTCTCGCGCGTTCCATCGCGATTTATTGGCTCGTCCCCGGGCGTGCCGCGAAGCTCGACGGCTTCTATCGGCGCTGGCTGGAACCGGGGAAGCTCGGCTTCGATATCGGCGCGCATGCGGGCAACCGTGCGGCATCGTGGCGCCGTTTGGGGGCTGCCGTCGTCGCGGTCGAGCCGCAGCCGATCTTCGCCGAATTTCTGCGCCGGCTGTTCGCGGACGACAACGCGGTGAAGCTCGAACGCGTGGCGCTGGGTGCGGCCGACGGCGAACTCATCCTGCGCATCAGCGACCGCCACCCGACCGTCACCAGCGGTGCCGCCGATTTCGTCGCCCAGGCCGCGACGGCGCCGGGCTACGAGAATGTCGCGTGGAACCGCAGCGTCACGGTCCCGATGACGACGCTCGACGCGCTGATCGCGCGCCACGGCCGGCCGGATTTCGTGAAGATCGATGTCGAGGGCGCCGAAGCCCAGGTGCTCGCCGGGCTGTCGCAACCCGTGCCCGCCTTGTCGTTCGAATATGCGTGGGCGACGAAAGGGGCGGCGCTGGCCTGCATCGCGCGCCTGGAGAATTATCGCTTCAACCGGTCGATCGGCGAGAGTTTGGTTTTCGCGGGCGACTGGATCGACGCCGCCGCGATGCGCGCCTTTCTCGACGGGCTCACGCCGAACGATCCGTCCGGCGATATCTACGCGGAATTAACAGAACGTCGCGATGACCGACGATAAGCCGCGTACGCTTCACGCGCGGGGTGGGCAAGGCGGCGGCATCGACGATCCCCTTGAACGTCGCGTCGAGCAGCGCGCCGGGCTTTAAGTCCCAATCGCTGCGCACGCTTTCGACGTGCCAGCCAAGGCGTCGCGCTTCCGTCGCCAACGCTGCGGGTGCGTCGGGCCCCAAGGCTTGGCCTAAACCCTTCCAGCGGCGCTGATGTGCGGCGAAAGCGGCAAAGGTCGCGTTGTCGGCCTCGTGCGCGGGCGTCAATTCATGGCGCCCATCGACGGCGAGGCACATCAATACCGGTTTGCCGCGTGCGGCTTTGAGGAATTTGCGCAGCCAAGCGGTCGAGACGAGGTCGATCAACGCCGTCGAAACATAAGCGTCGGCGCGCGGCAAACGCCCGGCGAGCGAAATGCGCAAGCGCGGCGACTGCGCGCGCGGCAGCAACTGCGCGTCGCCGTCGACCGCAAGGATCGTGCTGCGTTTGGGCAGAAAGGGCCGAAGCCAGCGCCCCATGGCGCCTGTGCCTGCGCCCAGATCGACGATCTTAACGCCGGGCTTCAGCGCGCGGGCGAAAGCGCGCGCGAGTTTCCGCGATCGTGCCGCGTCGTCCGCAGGGCCGCGCAAGTCGAGCCAATCGGCGGAGAAGCCGCTCATGTCAGGGCGGCGCGCAATGCTTGCGCTTGGTTTTGCCAATTCGGGAAACGCAGCTTCGCCGCGTTGGCGGCATAGCGGTTGCGCGACGGGCCGATCAAGTTGGCGAGGGCGCGGGCCAGCGCTTTGGCGTCGCCGCCGCGCACCAAAATGCCCGCCTTGCGCGGGACGACCGACGGGACCGCACCCGCCGCGACACCGGCGACGGGCAGGCGATGGGCCAAAGCCTCGGCGAAGGCCATGCCGTAGCCTTCATGCAGCGAGGGTAGGGCGAAGACATGCGCTTTCGCGTAATAGCCGCCGAGTTCGGCCTCGCCGCATTCGCCCGCGAGCGTCACGCGCTTTCCCAAGCGCAGCGACGCGATCGTGGCTTTGATCTTGCGCGTCTGCGTGGGATCGCGATCCAACCCGCCGACGAAGATCGCGCGCCAATTCCGCGTCGGCAGCCGCGCGAGCGCGCGCAACAGCGTGGGGTGGTCCTTGCGCGGTGTCAGCGTCGCGACGCACAGGATTGTCTTCGTCCCCCGCCGCGCCAAGGGCACGCGGCTCGCTTGCGTTCCCGGCAGCACGATGCGGATTTTGTCGCTATCGACGCCCATGCGGATCAGATCGTCCTTGGTCGCTGGGCTGGTGACGACGATGCGCTTGATCTTTGCCAGCGCCGCCGCTTCGGCATTCAGCATCGCGGCGGCTTGCGTCGGCGCCAAGCCGGTTTCGAGGCCGAGCGGGTGGTGGATCAGCGCCGCGCAATCCGCCATCGGCAGGCGGTCGTAGAACAGCGGCAAGGCGAGGCCGTCGATGAGCAATGTCTCGCCCTTCACGCGCTTGACGCGCGACGGGTCTTCGTCGACCGCGATCGGCGGTTCGCCCCAGGCTTCGACGATGCGCTTGGCGTAGCGATAACCGCCGGTCGCCTGCTCGATCGAGCCGGGAATGACGAGACGGAGCTTCACGCCAGCGCGGCCTCGTAGGCCGCCCAAGCATTGGGAGATTCGCGCAAGGTGATCTTCATCGACGGGAAATCCGTGTTGATGATTTCGCCCTTGGCGATGCGCGCCTTCAGCAATTCGAAGATCAGGCCGCACAGGAATTCGGTCGTCGTGTTGGCGTTCTTCAACGCTTCGACATCGTCGAGATTGCGATAGTCGAGCTCGTCGAGCGCCCCGCGCAGGCATTTCTTCATCAGGCCGATATCGACGATCAGACCGTATTGGTCGAGGCCCGCGCGCCGCAATTCCCATTCGACGACGAAGGTTGCGCCGTGCACGCGCTGGGCGGGCCCGAAAATCTCGCCCTTGAAGGAATGGGCGATCATGATGTGGTCTTGGACGGTCAGGCTGTACATGCGTTTCCTATGGATCGTAAGCGACGAGCGGCAAGGGCGAAGGATGATCGCCCAACGCCGCGGCGTAGCGTGCGGGCAATTCGGCGAACGGAATGGGCGCACCCAAATCCAAGCGGTAGGCGGGATCGGCAAGAAGATGCAATGCCAATTCCAACCGCGCCCGATGGGGCCGCGTGCTACGACGTGCCAGGGCGACATGGCCGACTTGACTGGCCGCCAGCGTCAGGCGCTTGGCGTGGAAGGCCCCACCCAGCGGCGCGGCCACGCTGCCCTCGCCGTACCACGAGAGTTCGACGATCGTCGCTTCGAAACCGGCCGCGTCGATCGCGGCGCGCAAACCGCCGGCGGTGGCGCTGGTGTGGAACACAAGATCGCGATCTTCCGCGCCGTCTTCCACGCGCAGGCCCAGCGCTTTGGCGCGCGCTTGCGCGAGGGGCGCGGGATCGACGCAAACGAGATCGGCGCCGGGGATGCGGCGCACGAGATTGGCAAGGCACAGGCCCACGGCGCCAAGCCCGATCACCGCGACGCGATCGCCGACGCGCACGGGGTGGTCCCACAGCGCGTTGATCGCGGTTTCGAGATGTGCGGCGAGCGGGGCGGCGGTATCGGGCACATCGTCCGGGATCGGCACGGCCATATTTTCGGGCACATCGAATTCGTCTTGATGGGGATGCAGCACGAACACGCGCGTGCCCGAGTTCGGGCCCCAGACGATCCGCCCGACGGCGCAATAGCCGTATTTCACCGGAAAGGGAAACGCGCCATCCTGAAACGGCGCGCGCATGCGTTCGTGTTCGCTTTCGGGTACGCGGCCTTGCCAGACGAGGCGTTCGGTGCCCCGGCTGATGCCGGACACGATCATCCGGACGCGCACGTGACCGGCTGCGAGCGCGCCGAGCGGTGTTTCGCGCAACTCGCCCTTTTCCTGGGCGGCGATCCAGAAGCTACGCGCCAAGGCGGCACTCGAACAGCATGTCCGCCCCCAGCGCCACGCGCCGTGTGGGCGGGCGCAGCGCGTCGGCCAAAGTTTCGATCGGCGGGAGCGCGATCGACGGGCGGCCGGAACCGATGACCATCGGGGCGATGGCAAGCTGCAAACGGTCGACGCATTTCGCTTCGAGGAAACGCGAGACCGTGCGTCCGCCGCCCTCGACCAGCACGCGGCGAAGCCCTCGTGCGGCCAGCAGATCGAGCGCCTTGGCGATGTCGATCGCGCCGTCCTCGCCGCGCGCCACATACGCGATCTGGGCGTCGCCCGCCGGGGTGTTCGCGGTCCCTTCGGCGCGCAACACAAGCGTCGGCGCGCGCCCGTCGCGAAACACGTTGCGCGCTTCGGGTGCCCGCGCATCGGGGTCGAGGATCACGCGCAAGGGCGAGCGGCCTTCGCAACGGCGGACATTGAGTTTCGGGTCGTCCAGCGCGACCGTACCCGCACCGACCAACACGGCGTCGCACAAGGCGCGCATGCGGTGAAGATGGGCGAGGGCCGCATCGCAATTCACGAAATGCGAATGGCCCGACAGCGTGGCGATGCGCCCGTCCAGGCTTTGGCCGAGCAAGGCGACGACCCAAGGCCGCGCGCGGCGCGTATCGGCCGCCAGCAGCGGCATATAAAGATCGAAGACGGCTTGCGCCTCCGGCGACACCACGCCGCCGCATTGCCAGCCGCCATCGTCGGCCAAGGCGAGCGGGCCATGGCGGCCGGGCCCACCATCGCGCGCGGCAAGGACGAGCCGCCACGCGCCATCCGCGTCCAACGGACGCGGCGCGGCACGGATGACGAAATCATGCGGTAGGGGGGTGATACCGGCCATGCTTCGTTATCGAAACCTATCGCGAGGGTTGCCGATAGCCCCAATTGAGTAACGCCACCGCGACCGGGACCCAGGCGAAGCCGGCGACGACGTAGTAAACGAGATCGACCGCCCAATGATCCGGGAGGTAATCGCCAATCGTTACGGCGAAACCGGCATAAAGGATCAGAAAAAAGATCAGCAGGGCGAAAGCGAGACTGGCGCGGGCGGTTGGCATGGCACTATAGACGGTGCCGCACCCCGTCATGTCCAGCAAGAACGACGCGATCGCCCGATACTACGCCCGGCTTGGGGCTTATACGCGCTTGGCGGGGTTTTTCGGCTGGGGCGGTGGGTCCGCGGATTTGGCCGTACGCCGGGCCTTGCGCGGTTCCGACGGCAAAGCCTCGCCGCGCACGACCGAAACATTGGTGGCCGAGGCGACCGGCGAACTCGACGCGCCGCGCATTCTGGATGCCGGTTGCGGCCTTGGCGGGCTTGGCCTCGCCTTGCAGGAAAAATTCGGCGGCAAATTGCACGGCATCACGCTGTCGCCCGACCAAGCCGAACGCGCCACGCTGGCGGCGTGGAAATTGGGGCGCTCGGCGCGCTTCACCGTCGCGAGCTACGACGATCCGTTGCCGGAGGCGCCCTATGATCTGATCGTGGCGGTCGAATCGCTGGCGCATTCGCCCGATCTCAAACGCTCGATCGCCAATCTGGCGCGCGCGCTCGATGGCGGCGGCAGGCTGATCGTCGTCGACGATATCCGGGTTTGCGAACCCGACGATCCCGACGCGCGCGACTTCGTCGACGGCTGGCAAACGCCGAGTTTCCACAGCGAGGCCGAGTGGCGTGCGGCCTTCGATGCGGCGGCGATGCGCGTCGAGCGTTTCGACGATCTATCGCCGCTGATGGTCCATCGCGACCCCGCCGCCCGGCGCATGCTGGAAATCCTGAATTCCACGACGGCGTTCCTGATTCCGCCGCTGCGGCCGTTGCTGGCGTCCCATCGCGGTGGCCTGGCGCTGGAACGGCTGCATGCGCGGGGTGCGGCCCGCTACGTGCTTTTCGCGGCTTCGGTATAGTGCGCCTATGCCGATTCGCGAACGGGGCCCCCAATCGTCCGAAACCGCCGAGACCGTGGCGCTGCAAGCGCTCGGCTTCCTGGCGGCGGACGACGACATTCTGGCGCGATTCATGGCGCTCGCCGGATTGTCCGTGGATGAACTTCGCGCACGCGCGGGCGATTCCGCCTTCCTGGGCGGCGTGCTGGATTTCGTCCTCGAGGATGAAAAACTGCTGCTCGAGTTCTGCGAGAAAGCGCAGTTGAAGCCCGCGACGATCGCGCGTTTGCGCGCCGATCTGCCCGGCGCGCCCGTCTGGGAATGAAGACCGATCTGCCGATCGAAGCGGCGCTGCCCGAATTGCTGGCGGCGTTGTCGGCCAAGCCCAACGCCGTGCTGGAAGCGCCGCCGGGGGCGGGCAAAACCACGCGCGTCCCCCTGGCGCTGCTCGACGCCGATTGGACCAAGGGCGGTAAGATTCTGGTGATGGAGCCGCGAAGGATCGCGGCGCGTGCCGCCGCGCGGCGCATGGCGCAAATGCTGGGCGAGGAGGTCGGCGGCATCGCCGGTTATCGCGTGCGCCTCGACTCGCGCGTCGGGCCCAAGACGCGGATCGAAGTCGTCACCGACGGTTTGTTCGCGCGGCGCATCCAGAACGATCCGTCGCTCGACGGCATATCGGCGCTATTGTTCGACGAGTTCCACGAACGCGGCCTCGAAAGCGATTTGGGCCTCGCCCTTGCGTTGGAGGCGCAGCGCGAACTCCGCCCCGATCTGCGCATTCTGGTGATGTCGGCGACGCTGGACGGTGTGGCGGTCGCCAAATTGCTGGGCGACGCCAACACCGTGCGCTCGCTGGGCCGCGCTTATCCGGTGGCGCTCGAATGGCAGGACCGCCCGGACGACCGCCAGTTGCTTGACACGCTGGCACGCACCGTGCGCCGCGCCTTGTCCGCGCATCCGGGCGACGCGCTGGTGTTCTTGCCGGGCATCGCGGAAATCCGGCGCACGGCCGACCGGCTCGGCGATCTCGGTGGTGAGATCGACGTGCTGCCGCTTTACGGCGATCTGTCGGCCGAGGCGCAGGATCGCGCGATCCGTCCCAGCCCCAAAGGGCGGCGTAAAGTCGTGCTCGCGACCTCGATCGCCGAGACGAGCTTGACCATCGAAGGCACGGCGATCGTCGTCGATAGCGGTTTGAAGCGCGCCCCGCGTTTCGATCCGCGCACGGGCATGTCGCGCTTGGCCACCGTGCGCGTCAGCCAAGCGGCGGCCGAACAGCGCGCCGGGCGCGCGGGCCGCACGGGGCCGGGTGTGTGCTACCGGCTGTGGGGCGAGGCTGAGCATCGCCAGCTCGCGCGCTACGACCGGCCGGAAATCGCCGACGCGGATTTGGCGCCGTTGGCGCTGGAACTCGCGGCGTGGGGCGAAGGCGATCCCTCGCGACTGGCGCTTCTCGATGCGCCGCCTGCCGCGAGCTACGCGCAAGCGCGCGGGCTGCTCGCCGAACTCGGCGCGCTCGACGCGCAAGGCCGCATCACCGCGCATGGGCGCAAGATGGCCGAGCTCGCGGCGCATCCGCGCCTCGCGCATATGATGATCGCGGCCAAGGATCTCGGCATCGCTGCCTTGGCGTCGGAAGTCGCGGCCTTGATCGAGGAGCGCGACGTGATTCGCGGCGTGCGCGAGGCCGATCTGCGCCCGCGCCTGGAACTGCTGCGCCGCGACGCGTCGGGGATCGGCGGGGCGGCGATCGACAAGGGCGCATTGATGCGCGCGCGCGAAGCCGCGAAAGTTTGGCGCAAGCGTTTGGGCGTATCGCCCGACGGCGAAGGCCTGGGCCGGGCGGGCGAAGCGTTGGCCCTGGCCTATCCCGATCGCGTCGCCAAACGGCGGGGCGGGGCGGGGCGCGGCTTCCTGCTCGCGTCGGGCCGGGGGGCCGTGTTCGCCGAGCCCGAGCCTTTGTCGGCCGAAGACTATGTCGCCATCGGCGATCTGGACGCAGGCGAGCGCGAGGCGCGGATTTTCTCCGCGCTGCCGTTGACGCGCAGCGATATCGAAGAACTCTTCGCCGACAGAATTGTCGAAGAACGCATCGTCGAGTGGGATGCGCGCGCCGAAGCGGTCACCGCCGTGCGCCGCCGGCGCTTCGGTGCCGTGCTGCTGGAGGAAAAACCGGCGAGCGATCTGGCGGCCGGCGAAACGCAAAGCGCCATGCTCGCCGGAATTCGCGCGATGGGGCTTGCCTGCTTGCCGTGGACGAAAGGCGCGATCCAATTGCGCGCGCGGATCGGCTTCCTGCATCGCGAACTGGGCGGCGAATGGCCGGACATGTCCGATGCCGGATTGCTCGCCGATCTCGAAACATGGCTGGGGCCCTATCTCGACAAGCGCGTGCGCCGCGCGCATCTGGCCGATCTCGATCTCCACGAAATCCTGATGGCCCGGCTCGATTGGCCTTTGCGCCAAGCGCTGGAACGCGAAGCGCCCACGCATCTCGACGTGCCATCGGGCTCGCGTATCCCGGTCGATTACGAACAGGGCGACATCCCCGTGCTCGCCGTGCGCTTGCAGGAGATGTTCGGCTGCGCCGACACGCCCACGCTCGCCAACGGGCGCGTGAAAGTGCTGCTGCATCTGTTGAGCCCGGCGCGGCGGCCCATGCAGGTGACGCGCGATCTCGCCGGGTTCTGGTCGGGTACGTATAAAGACGTGAAGCGCGATCTGAAGGGCCAATACCCGAAGCATTCCTGGCCCGACGATCCGCTGGCGGCCGCCCCCACGGCGCGCGCCAAACCGCGAGGCACGTGATGCTCGCGGAGATGATCCTCTACCGGCTCACGCGCGTCGAACCCTGGATCGAGAGACTGGGCTATCGCGAGGGCGCGGTGCGGCTCTGGTCGCGGGCGCGTCGCCAGCGCAAAGCCTGGGCATCGCACACGGCGCGCACGCGCGACGAAGTGTTGGCCGGGATCGCTTCGTGCGCGAAGCGCCGCACGGCGCTGATCCTCGGTTCGGGCGTGTTGTCGGACGTGCCCTTGGCCGAGCTGTCGGCCGCGTTCGAGCGGGTGGTGCTCGCCGATATCGTCCATTTGCCGACGACCCGCTGGCGGGCGCGGCGCTTTTCCAACGTGACGCTTGCCACGGTCGATCTGACCGGGGTGGGGCAAGCGCTGGCGGCATCGACCGAACGGCCGTGGCCCGCGCCGGGTAGCGCCTATGGCCATGACGATCCGACGATCGATTACGTCGTGTCGTTGAATCTCGTCTCGCAATTGCCGCTGACCCCGTGCGACCGGGTGGAGGCGGCGTTGGGTCTGGCGGAAGGGGCGGCGGACGATTACGGGCGGGCGGTCGTCGCCGCACATTTCATCCATTTGCGGGGTTTCTGGGGGGCCAGGGTGCTGGCCATCGGCGACCGGCAACGGATCTATCGCGACCGGGAAGGCCGGGTTTTCGAGACGGAAGACGCGCTTTTGGGCGTGCCGATCCCCGTTCCGGATGCCGAATGGGACTGGGACGTGGCCCCGTTGGGCGAGGCGGATCGAAGATATTCGATCCGCAACCGCGTTTTTTGCGTTCGAGAGCTGCGCGATTCCGGGTGATTTGTTAGATTCGACGTGCGCTCGAATCATTTTCCGGGATCTGGCCTATGCGCGTCGCCGTCGTGCAGATGAATTCGCAGGAGAACAAGGACGCCAATCTGCGTCAGGCCGAAAGCCTGATCGAGGCGGCCGTGGCGTCCGAACGCCCCGATCTCGTCGTTCTGCCGGAAGTCTTCACCCTGATGGGCGAAAGCCGCGACGCCAAGCGCTTGGCGTCCGAGGATGAAGGCGTGGGCGATGCGTGGAAGCTGCTCGCGGGCCTCGCCAAGAAGCACGGCATCTATGTGCATGGCGGCTCGATCCTGGAGAAGGCGGCGTCGGATAAGCTGTTCAATACGAGTTTCGTGTTTGACCGCGCGGGCAAGCAGATCGCCAAATATCGCAAGATCCATCTGTTCGACGTGACGACGCCCGACGGCCAGAGCTATCGGGAGTCGGCCACCTTCGACGGCGGGTCGGACGTCGTCACCTACAAGGCCGACGATGTGACCGTCGGCTGCACGATCTGCTACGACATGCGCTTTCCGGAGCTTTATCAAGCGCTGGCGAAAAAGGGCGCCGACGTGATCATGGTGCCCGCCGCCTTCACGCTGCAGACCGGCAAGGACCATTGGGAAGTCCTGCTGCGCGCGCGCGCGATCGAAACCGAAACCTATATCGTCGCCGCGGCGCAAACCGGCACGCATGCCAATGGCACGCGCGCCTGCTGGGGCCATTCGCTGATCGCCGATCCGTGGGGCCTGGTCCTCGCGCGCGCCCAGGAAGGGATCGGCTTCGCGTCGGCAAGGCTCGACATGAATTATCTGCGCACGGTGCGCGGCCGGATTCCGGTCATGCAACACAAGCGTATTTGAGAAGAAGGAAAGCGAAGATGCGTATGATCCGTCTCGCCGCTTTGGTTTTGCCGGTCGCGTTGTTTGCCAGTGCGGTGGCGGCACAGAGCTCGTCGCTGGGCGAAGGCATGCAAGCGCTCGCCCAGGCCCGCTTCGGCGAGGCGGTGCGCGTCTTGGGCCCGCTCGCCCAACAGGGCAACCCGGAAGCGCAATACGCGATCGGCACGATGTACGCCAATGGCGACGGCTTGCCGCAGGATGTGGCGCGCGCCGAACGCTTGTTCCGTGCGGCGGCCGCGCAAGGCCACGACAAGGCGCGCGAGCAGATCGAATTCCTGCGCGCGATGCGCCCGCCGGCCCCGGTGCAGACCGCGTCCGCGGCTTCGTCCGCGTTGATCGTTTCGCCCGCCGCCGCCGCGACGCCGCCCGTCGCGGGCGGGTGGCGCGTGCAACTCGGCACCGTCGCCAACGCGGATCTCGCGCAAAGCGAGTTCAAGCGCCTGTCGCGCCGCTTCGGCGAAGTGTTGGAAGGCGCCCAACTCGTGACCGTGCCGTTCACGATGCCCGACGGGTCGGGCGTCGTGCGCATCCAGGCCGGGCCTTACGCGGAAACGCGCGCGCGCGAATTGTGCACGCGCTTACGCGAACTCAACACGGGTTGTCTGCTGGTCCGTCCGGAAGGCTGATCAGCCTTCGACGGGATTCATCCGCCGGAACATGTCCGGGTCGGTCAGCGCGGCCAGCGAGAAGGTGCGCTGAATCGACGCGTTATCGATGCGCCGCAGTCGCGCATGGGGGATTTTATTGGGGTCGGAAAAGACAAGCTCGACTTCCCAATTGATCGAATCCCGACCCACGGAGATGTAGCGGTCGCCCACTTTGGGCGCATCGGACTTATTGCGGAACATGGACAAGGGGCGGGACTCGTTCGTCGTTGGATTCGCGGAAGTTAACGCGAATCTATGCGGGTGGCGCCTCGCCGTAAAGTCTATTGCGAAGAAAAGGGGGAGGGCTTTCACCCTCCCCCTCGGGCCATCCGGAGCTCCCCCCCGAGAGCCGGATAGCGGCGCTAGCCGAAGCCAGCGCTGTCCCCAACGACAAGGCCTATTCAAGCCCAGTCGCGCGTCGCCCTCATTGATTTGGATCAATCGATTTTCGACGCGGGGGTGGCCGACCAGAACCAGGTCAGCTCGTGCTTGTTGTGAAACAAATGCAGCAGCCGCGAATTGGGGATCGCGGCGAAACGCTGCGCCGTTTCGTGATCGGTCGGGCCCTGGAATTTCAGCGTGCAGATGATGTTCTTCGCCATGCCGGCCGCGCGCCACTTCTCGACCAGATCGAAAAGCCGCGCGGGATAGCAGATGACGTCGGAGAACAGCCAATCGACCGGTCCCACACTCGCGGGGTCGAGCGCGAAGGCGCTGTCCTTTTTGTAGGACACACCTTTCATCTTCGCGATTTCGGGGTCGAGCGGCGCCTTGTCGATCGCCAGCACGTCCGCGCCGAGCTTGGCGAGAACCCAGGTCCAGCCGCCGGGCGAAGCACCCAGATCGATGCAACTTTGGCCCGGACCCGGCATCGCGCCGTTGAGGGTTAGCGACTCCCAAAGTTTGAGATAGGCGCGGTTGGGCGGACCTTCCTTATCCTCGACAAAATGGCATTCGCCGTCGGGGAAGGGCGAGGAACAGCGCTGCGCGGCCAGCATTTTGTCGGGGGCGATCAGCGCGAAGGCACCGAGCGGGGCCGCCGGTTTGGGCGTGCCGAAAACCAGCTTCTTGGCCGAGACTTTGGGAAGATTCTCGACGATCAGCGCCGCGCGACGATGATGCGCGTAATCGTGCAGCGCCCAGTTCCGTTGCAGCGCGCGCAAGGATTTCGCCGCTTGGCCGATCGAGGGTACGGGCAGTTCCCGCACGTCGTACCAGATATTCTGCGCCCAGGCGCTGGGCCTTGCATCGCCTTCGTAGACGAGCAAGCGGCCGTATTCGGCGTCGGGCGTGCCCAACTCCTCGCGCAACGGCGCGTCGTAGCCGTCGGCGGCAAGATACGCGGTGCGGGTCACTTCGCCCCGGTCATTTCAAATGCGCCAATCGGATACCGGGATCGACCGCGAAATACGCGATTTCCTTGATCAGCTTGTTGACGATCGCGAAGGCGAAGCTTTCGAAATCGTCGATCGCGATGACGAAGGCGCCGGGGCCGCCGATCACTTGATCGCGATAGAACTCGTCGAGCGGCGGCTGCGGAAAGGCACGCTGGGCGACGCCGCCCGGGGTTGGTCTGTCGTTCATGATGACGAGGCCGTTGATCACGATGCCCTTGGCCACCGCCTCGTCGCGCGCGACGAAAGCGGGGCGGCCGGAATTGTTGATGCCGTCGCCGGAAACGTCGATCACCCGGCGCCGCCCCTTATAGCGCTGTCCGAACAATTTCGACGAGTGATCGATGGCGCCGGAAATCGACGTCCAGCCCCAATAGCTGCGCGGGGCCGCCAGAATATGATCGGCGAAATCCTCGCCCGATTCCGCGTCGGATACCCGCATCCACGGCACGACCGTGAGCTGGGCCTCCGCGCCCGCCCACTCGACATAGGCGACCGCGATCCGGCGCAAGCCGTTCGACTGGATCGCCTTGATGACGTTGGGATGGGTGAAGGCCTGGGCGTAGCCCCGGCGTTGAAGGTCGAATTCCTGATCGTCGACCGAACGCGACACGTCGACCGCGAGGACGAGTTCGAGATCGACGTCGTCGGAATCCTGCGCGTCCGGCTCGCCCGGAAGAACCGTGAGCGCCGTCAATGCCGCAAGGCCCGAAATCAACGACCGCCGATCGAGACGCATAGCCGCCTCCTTCGCACGACACAAGGCTAACCCTATCGCGATTCCCGGCTCGCATGCCAGACTGCCTCGGTTCACGATGGCATCCTTCGTTCGTTACGCGCCGCTTTTACTGCTCGCCCTGATTTTGGCCGTCCCGATCGCCGGGCCGGGCGCGTTGCGCTGGCCGATTTACGCCACGCTGCTGACCTGGCTGGCGGGCGTGTTGCCGCGCACGGGACGGTCCGAACGCGGATTTCTGACCGCGGTGGCCGCCAGTATCGTTTGCCTTTCGGTCGTGGCGGTGCAGCCTGGGGCGATCTTGATCCAGGCCGCCGATCGCGGCGCGCAATTCGTGGGCATGATGGTGGCGCTGGGCCTGCTGCGCGATGCGGCGCGAAACTCCAGCATCGTCCGGGATTGCGGGATTTGGCTGATCGCCCAGAAACCCGCTTGGCGCTTCCTGGCGATCGCGGCGGGCGGCCACGGTTTCGGCGTCGCGTTGAATATGGGCGCCGTTTTGCTGCTCGGCACGCTGATCAAGCGCTCGAACACGCTGGAAGCCGCCGGCGGCGATGCGCGCGTCGTCGCGATCCGCGAGGAGCGGATGAACGTCGCCCTGATCCAGGGCTTTTTTTCGATGATGCTGTGGTCGCCGATGGCGATCTCGGTCGCGTTCTCGCTCGCCCTCGTGCCCGGCGTCACCTGGTTCGATATCGGGCCGCCGGCTTTAGGGCTGACCGCGTTGTTCTTGGCCCTGGCTTGGCTCATCGACCGGATCAAATTTCCGCCCGGGCGCAGCCTCGCCCCGCCGCGCACGCAGGCCCCGCCGCCGGTGACGATGGCATTGCCGATGGCGGGGCTGATCGTGGGGCTGGTCGGGCTGGTGCTGGGCGTCAAAGCCTATCTGCATTACGGCATGATCGACGCGATCACGACCGTGGCGGCGCTGTTCGGCCTCGGTTGGCTCTATGCGGGCTATCACGGCCGCACGCAGCGCCCGTTCAGGGCGGTAATTCAGCATCTGCGCCGCCACGCGGTGGAAGTCGTGCCCGAAATGCGCCCCGAAACGATCGTCCTTGCCTCGGCCAGTTTCCTCGGCGTCGCATTGGCGTTTCTGACCCGGCAATGGGGATTGTCGGGCCTGCTCGACGCGCTGCACGCCCCTGGCTGGGCGCTGTCGGTCGCGATCGTCCTGTTCATCGTCGCGGGCGGTCAATTCGGAATCGTCGCGATGGTCACGACCGCGATCGCGGGCGGCGCCGTTTTGGGCATGAGCGCTTCGCCGCTCACGCCCGTGGCGCTCGTCCTCACCTTGCAGGTCGGTTGGACGTTGTCGGCCGTGCTGTCGGCCTATTCGGGCGGGACGATGCTGCTCGCGCGTATCGCCGAGGTTTCGCCCGCCGTCACGCGGCGTTGGAATTTGCCGTGGGCGATGCTTTGTTTCGGATTTTATACCGTTCTCGTCTATCTGTTCTATTGAACCGCGCGCGCGGGATACCAATATAAGTAACGTTCCGCATTTGCGCCGAAGACCTTCGGCGAATTATTCTGCGGGTGCATAATTGGATTGGCGGGGTGGTCTGGATTCGACAAGGCGGTCCCGGGAAGGAACACATTTCCGATGTCGCACGATACGCCCCTTGTCGCCACGATCGCCGTCGGTCTCGGCCTCGCCTTTCTCCTCGGTCTTCTCGCCCAAAAACTCCGTTTGCCGCCGATCGTCGGCTATCTGACCGCCGGCATCATGGCCGGCCCGTTTACGCCCGGCTACGTCGCCGATCCGAAAATCGCCACCGAACTCGCCGAAATGGGCGTGATCCTGCTGATGTTCGGCGTCGGCTTGCATTTCTCGTTGAAGGATCTTCTGTCCGTCAAAGGCATCGCGGTGCCCGGCGCCCTCGGCCAAATCGCCTGCGCCGTGCTGCTCGGCATGGGCCTGTCCTGGGCGATGGGCTGGGGCATCGCGGGCGGGCTCGTTTTCGGCCTGGCGCTGTCGGTCGCTTCGACCGTCGTGCTGCTGCGCGCCTTGCAGGAACGCCGATTGGTCGAAACCGAACGCGGGCGCATCGCGGTCGGCTGGTTGATCGTCGAAGATCTCGTGATGATTTTGACGCTCGTCCTGTTGCCGGTCGTCGCGGGCCTCAGCAAGGGCGGCGTGGAAAATCTGACCGCTCCGCTGCCGAGTTGGATCCTGTCGCTGGGCCTGCCGACTTTCGCGGGCGTGGTGCTGTTGACGGCGGTGAAGGTCGGGCTGTTCGTCGCGACGATGCTGATCGTCGGGCGTCGTCTCATTCCCTGGCTGTTGCATTACGTCGCGCATACGGGCTCGCGCGAATTGTTCCGCTTGTCGGTGCTGGCGATCGCCATCGGCGTGGCGTTCGGTGCGGCCAAGCTGTTCGACGTATCCTTCGCGCTGGGCGCCTTCTTCGCGGGCATGATCCTGGCGGAATCGCCGCTGTCGCATCAAGCCGCGCGCGAAACCCTGCCGTTGCGCGACGCCTTCGCGGTGTTGTTCTTCGTTTCGGTCGGCATGTTGTTCGACCCGGGCACGCTGCTGCGCGATCCCTTGCCGTTGCTCGCCACGATCGCGATCATCATTTTGGGCAAGTCGCTTGCGGCCTATTGGATCGTGCGCGCCTTCGGCCATAGTCACGCCAAGGCGCTGACGATTTCGGCAAGCCTCGCGCAGATCGGCGAATTCTCGTTCATCCTGGCCGTGCTGGGCGTGGAACTCGGCGTGCTGCCGGAGGAGGGCCGCGATCTGATCGTCGCGGGCGCCATCCTGTCGATTCTGGCCAACCCGTTCATCTTCCAGGCGCTCGACCGCCATCTCGGCCCCGATCCGGACGGCGAGAAGGCGGCGGCCGCGGCCGTCGCCCCGGTCGAGCCGCCGCCGCAAGCGGTGTCGAAGCCGCCGGTGCTGCTGGTCGGCCATGGCCGCGTCGGCGCCAAGATCAGCCAGGCGCTGCTCGAACATGGCCACGCGTTGACCGTGATCGACGACAACGCCGAAGCGCTCGACATGCTGTCTGAAACCAAGGCGACGCGCCTTGGCGGCGGGTTCGCGAATTTCGCCGAGGAAGCGGGCGAAAAGCTGCAGGAGTTCGGCTGGATCCTGATCGCGATCCCCGATCCGTTCGAAGCGGGCTCGATGGTCGAGACCGCGCGCCGTCTGGCGCCGAATTCGCGCATCGTCGCGCGCGCGCATTCGGAAGAAGCGGTCGCGCATTTGCGCGGTCTTGGCGCCGACGAGGTGTTGATGGCCGAGCACGAAGTGGCGCTGGCCATGATCCGCGTCGTCGACGGCAGCGTGATCGCCTAGGCGAGAAGTTTCAGCATCTCGGTATAGCGCGCGTCGCTCGCGGCGATCAGAAACGGGCCGACATGGCGGCGCGCGTCGTAGGGTGCCCGCTCGGGCGCGAAACCGACGGCGCAGCCCATTTCCGCCGACGCCAGCGCGCCCGCCGCGTGGTCCCACGGCAAGGTGCGCGAGAAACACGCGAAGCCGTAGCGCCCGCGCGCGAGGTTCAGATACGCCGCCCCGCCGCAGCGCTCCTCGATCAGCGTATAGCGGCCGTCTTCGCGCGCCTTGATCCGTGCGTTCTTGGCGTAAATGGCGCCGGTCATCGGGGCGTCGGGCGAGACGCGCACTCGCTTGCCGTTGAACTCGGCGCCCAAGCCTTCACGCGCGGTCAATGTATCGCCGTCCATCGGCGAATGGATCCAACCGGCGACCGGGCGACCGCGCAGGACCAGGGCCACGATCGTACAGAAAGGCGGCTGGCCCTTGGCGAAATTATAGGTGCCGTCGACCGGATCGATGATCCACACCGGATCGTCGCCAGCCAGCGCGTCCAGCACGCCGCGATCCTTGGCGACGGCTTCCTCGCCCACGACCTTGCTGCCGGGCAAAGCGGCGGCCAAAGCGGGGGTCAGCAGCGCCTCGGCCTCGAGGTCGGCGGCGGTGACGTAGTCGTCCGGGCCTTTCAGGTCGATCTCGTGCGCGGCCAGCGCTTGGAAACGCGGCAGAATGGCGCGTTTGCCGATCTCGGCGATCGTTTGGGAAATGCGGGCGACTAACTTAGCGTCGATGACATTGGCTGACATAGATTTTGACATTTTCTTAAATGTATCATGACCTTGCGACACTAATCAAACCAAGAGATAGCAGTTGGCGCATCAAGGTAAGTCTGCATCAGATAACTATCTTTGATTCCTATATAGTTCTCAAATTGAAGATAAATTCTATTGTCTTAATTTTAGATAATAGATTATTCTATTGTAGTAATCTAATCTTTATGGGGGCGAGCATGCGTAGATTGTCGCAGTATTTGGCCCTTTTAACAGTCACCTTGTTTTCCATTCTTAGTAGTGTGTCGGAATCTGCTGCCCAATCGCCAGCGCAGGGGGCCAGAATCATCCGGTTGGATGATGGGCTGGGTACCGGGACATGCATCGGACAACAAGACCAAGTTACTGTCACATTGCGTCGTGTCATCCTTGAAAAGCAGTCGCGCTGGCTTGGGTTAATTGAAGATCGAGAGCTTGGCGTTTCTTTAGTTGCCAAAGTGGAAGGGTCGAGTTCCGACGATAAGCGGGTCGCTTCTTTTGCTAAAGCAATGAAGCAACCGGTCAATCAGTTTGGGTCTGGTCAAATACAGTTAGCGCAAGAGGAAAATCTTCTCAGTCGATTTGCGCTAACGAACGGCACAAACAACTTTTCTACAATAACTCTTCAGGTTGGAATTTTTCGTACGCAAGGGAAAAGTGTTGCTGCGCAAGTTCTCACCGGCGCGATTGACGCAACGAAATCTCTTGCATTACCAGTGAATCCATTTGTATCCGCTTACGCTGTTGCAACAGCTTATGTAAATAGCGTCTTCAGCCCACTGCTTTCTCAAGCAGCTAGCGAAGGTGAAGCTCTGTCCGCTCAGATTGTAATGAATATTTCCGAAGGGACATGTTCATCAGATTTTGAACGAACAGGAACAAAGGCGATTTTATTAGCTGCTCCAAATCCATCGCTCGCGGGGTATGTTGATATAGGAAATATCGATAATTACTGCTTTTCTTCCACATTGCGCCCTTCGTTTGGACTGAAAGCGTCAGTCAAGACTTCAGGTCAAGACTGTCAATCTGGTGCGAACTACTTCGATGTCCAAAACTCTCACTTGGCATTTGTCGTGAATGCGATTCGGCCGGCAAAAAGTGTCCCAGCACTCCGCTCAAGCGTGGTCCCCAAGTCTTTTGACGTTCCGGTTCCATCTCCAATTAGTTCGTCAGCGATTAGAGATACGGCAACTGTTCTAGGAGGCCGCGGCGTCGATTTTCGCGCGGCAACTGAGCTGTCAAAAGCGTTTGCGTCGAAAAGCCCCGACCGAGAGGTTGCCCAAGTGTTTGGGGTCACACCAACTTATGTGGAGAGTTATAGAGAGAGTATTTTGAGGTGTGAAAGTAATGGAATTAATATGTTCAAATGCCTATCGGGAATTTTGGAATAACGGCATGGGCGTCAATTCGGAGTAATCCAAAGTATTTTGATCTCAATGGAGGCTTTGGGTTTCTGCAAAGTATGGCAGCCTGTTGTGATGTTGCTAAGCTTAAGTTATTGGGCCTCGAGGTCGGCGGCGGTGACGTAGTCGTCCGGGCCTTTCAGGTCGATCTCGTGCGCGGCCAGCGCTTGGAAACGCGGCAGAATGGCGCGTTTGCCGATCTCGGCGATCGTTTGGGAAATGCGGGCGACGAAGGCTGTATCGACGGGGGACATGCCCCTTTCTATAGCGCGAAACCCGGTCAGCGCACGAGTTTCAGCAGCGCCGTACCCGTCAGCGTCGAGGCGATCGAGGCGGCGCGCGCCAGATCGAGTTTTTCCTTCATCACCGTCACGGCGATGATCGCGGCGAACACGATCCCGGTCTCCCGCAAGGCCGACACCAGCGCCAGCGGCGCGTTGGCCATCGCCCACATCACGACCCAGGCGGAGACGAAGCTGAGCGCGCCCGCCGCCGAACCCATGCGCAGCGCGCGCAACGGCGGCCAAGGGGTGCGCACCCCGCGCAAGATGGTCGCGCTGATCACGGTCAGCGACGCGGTCAGCAGCATCATCCACGCCATATAGCCGTCGACATTGCCCGCGACGCGCACGCCGATGCCGTCGACCAGCGTGTAGCAGCCGATGATGCAGCCGGCGAACAGCGCCCACAGGATCGGCGCCTTGTTACGCATGATCTCGCCCTTGCGGCGCGCCAGCGCCAGGCTGGCGATGCCCGCCGAAATCAGCAGGATCGCGATCTTGGCGCCCAGCGACAGCGTTTCGCCCAGCGCCGTCACCGATACGGCGGCGACGATCAACGGCGCAGTACCCCGCGCCAGCGGATAGACTTGGCTGAAATCGCCGCTGCGATAGGCGTGCTGCAACACGATCAGATAGGCGGTGCTGAGAATGCCGCTGCCGAGAATGAACGGCCAGGCCTCGACGGCGAGCGGCGGCGCGTTCGCCAGCAGGATCAGCGACAGCACGATCTGCGTCGCCGACATGGCGACGAGCCCCGCCAGCCGATCGCCGTCGGCCTTGATCAAAGCGTTCCACGTCGCGTGGATCAGCGCGGAAGCGAGGACGGCGGCGAAGACCGTGACGCTCATTTCGTCTCGACGATTTCGTTGAGCGCCGCGAGCCCGCCGAATTTCGGCGCCTCGGCCTCCCAAATCGGCTTCATCGCGTCGCGCCACGGGGCTTCGTCCACTTTGTGGACCTTCATGCCCTTTTGCGACATGCGCGTCACGGCGGCGGCTTCCTGTTCCTTGTGCAGGCCGTTGATGAAGGCGGCCATCTCGCCGGCGATTTCGCCCAAAGCCGTGCGCTGTTCGGCCGGCAGGCGATCCCAATAGCGGCGCGAGAACACGATGGCGCCGACCGACCAGATATGGCCGGTCTCGGTCAGATGGGGGGCGACTTCGTAAAGCCGCAGCGTTTCGATCGGGCCCTTGGTCAGATCCATCAGATCGGCAACACCGGTCGCCAGCGCGTTATAGGTTTCTGTGATCGGGATCGGCGTCGGATTGGCGCCGAGATTGCGCCAGATCGCGATATGCAGCGGGCTTTGCAGCACGCGCATTGTTTTACCGTCGACGTCGCCCACGCTCGTCACCGGCTGGCGCGACAGCAAATGCCGCGCGCCGTAGGAGAAGAACGACGCGACCTCGAAACCTTGCGCGCGATAGAGCGCTTTGTAGCGTTCGCCGATCGGGCCTTGCATCACCTTGTCGACATGGTCCCAATCGCGGAACACGAAGGGCATGTCGAAGATCTGGCCTTCGGGCACCCATTGCGACAAGGCGGCGAGGGTCGAATCCGCCGCCTGGATCGAGCCCAGGCGCATGCCTTCGGCATTCTCCCGCTCGCCGCCCAACTGGCCCGACGGGAAGATTTGCAGATCGACCGTGCCGGCGGTGCGTTCCTTCGCAAGCTCCGCGAAGCGGCGCCACATCTGCGTATTGGGCGCCCCTTCGGGCTGGACCACGCCGACGCGAACGGCGTTGGCGCGCGTTTGCGCGATCGCCGGGGCGGCGAGAAGGGTGAGAGCGGCGCCGAAGGCGGCCTGGCGGCGGGTCAGTTTCGTCATCTTCGTCTCCCTACAGGCCCAGCCATAGCAGACCCATCGTGATCGCGGGAATGTAAGTGACGAGGAGCAGGGCTGCCAGCAACGCAATCAAAAACGGTATCAGCGCCATGAAGACCGCCATCACCGGCAGACGCGTGATCGTCGCGACGATGAAGGCGAGGATGCCGAAAGGCGGCTTCAGCCCGCCGATCATCAGATTGCAGATGACGATCAGCGCGAAATGCACGGGCTCGACGCCGAAGCGCGTCGTCAGCGGCAGGAAGAGGGGCGCGAAAATCAGCATCGCCGCGCCGATATCCATCACCATGCCGGCAAGAAGTAAAACCCCGTTTAGAAAAAGTAACATCACCCATTTCTGGACGAGCCACGTCTCGCCGAATTCCACGATCGCCTGCGGGACATGTTCGGTCGTCAGCACGAAGCCGAAGGGCGTCGCCGCACCGATCAGCAAACCGATCATCGCGGAATCGAGCGCGGTCTGGCGCAAACTCCGCCACAATTCGGCGGGCGACAGGCCGCGCTTGAGCCACAGCCCGGCGATGAAGGCGAAAGCCACGGCCATCGCCCCCGTCTCGGTCGGCGTGGCGATGCCCAAACGCAGCGTGGCGACGATGAACACCGCCAGCAAAATGACCGGGATCGCGGCGGCCATCGCGTGGCCGCGTTCGGCCCAGCTGGCGCGCGGCGCGTTGGCTTTGTAGCCGCGCATGCGTGCGACCGCCCACACCGCCAGCATCAAGGCGCCCGCGAATAACAGGCCGGGCACAATGCCGGCGACGAACATCTGACCGACCGAAATGCCGGTGGCCGCCCCGACGATCAGCATGCCGACCGACGGCGGGATGATGTTGTCGGTCATCGACGCGGCGGCGCATACGGCGGCGGCGAAAGGCGGCTTGTAGCCGTCCTTCACCATCGCGGGATACATGAGGCGCGCGTTGAGCGCGGCGTTGGCGTTGGACGATCCCGACACGCCGCCATAAAGCGTCGCGGCGACGATGGTGACCTGTGCAAGGCCTGCGCGCATGTGGCGCACCAGCGTATGCGCGAAATCGATCAGGCGTTTGGCGAGGCCGCCCACATCCATCAACGCGCCCGCCAGCAGGAACAGCGGAATCGCCAGCAGCAGGAACTGCCCCGATCCGCGCACGACGTTTTGCGCGATGGCGGCGGGCGGCAGCACGCCCGCCGATAGATCGGCCAAGAAAACCGACAGCAACATCGCGAAGGCGATGGGCATGCCGAGCGCCATGCCGCCCAGGAACACGACGATCAGCATCGTCAGCGGGGCGATCGGCGGCAACGCGATCAAATCGGCGGCCAAGTGGAACGCGGCGCCCAAAGCGACGCCCAACGCGCCGAGATAACGGCCCGCGTCGCGGTCGAGATCGCGCAAAGCGATATACAGCAAGCCCGCCACGCAGCTCGCCGGAATGCCCGCATATTGCAGCCAAGCGGGCAAGGCGAGGGCGGTGGATTTGCCGCCGATCAGATCGAGCAATTCCTGCGCGCCGGTCATCAGCACGATCGTCGTATAGGCGACGGCGGCGTCGATCAGGACTTGATGGATTTTGCGCGCGCGCGGCGGCAGAAGTTTTTCGAAGCCGCCGATGGCGATATGCAAGCGACTGCGATGGGCAAGCGGCACGCCCAGGAAGATCAGGTAGATGAAAAGCCACTGGCCCGCTTCGCCGGTCCAGGTCAGCGATGCGGCGAAGATATAGCGCGAGATCACGCCCGCCAGCGTCGTCGCGGCGATGGCGACCAGGCAGAAGACGGCGGCGGCGCCCAGCCCCGCATCGAGCGCGTCGAGCAGCCGTGTCGCCGCCTTGCGCATCGCCCCGGTTAGCGCCGCTTGGGCGCGCGCGCGTAATCGTCGGACAGGCGTTCGATATCCGATTCTTCCAGGCGCGGACCGTATTGGATTTCGATCAGCACCAGCGGCGCTTTGCGGTCGTTCTCCAACCGATGGACGGTCTTGCGCGGGATCACCACCGTGCCGCCCACGCCCAAGCGCTTGCTGCGCGTGCCGAGCGTGACCTTGCCTTCGCCCGCGACCACGACCCAGCGTTCGGTGCGGCCTTCATGGCGCTGCAACGACAGGCGATGGCCGGGCGAAACCTCGATGCGTTTGACCGCGAAGCCGTCGCCCGTATCGGTCACGCGCCAATTTCCCCAGGGGCGTTTGCCCTTCTGGCCGGTCTTGTATCCATTCACTTGCTTCACGCGCGTCGCGGGCATGGGCGATATTCCACTCTTGGGGCTGTTCCGAGCCTTTGGCGAGCGGCATCATGCTCGCTTCAGTCCCCCAGCGCTAGAGTTGGAAATGCGCCCCCTTATCGCCGTCCTCGCCGTTTCCGCCGCCCTGATCTCGCCCGCCCGCGCCCAGGCGCCGGCCGGCGAATTGGCACTCGTCTGCTCGTTCCTGGAAGAATGGTGCCGCCTGATGGCGACCGAGTTCGAGCGCGAAACGGGGATGCGCGTCGCCATGCTGCGCAAATCGACCGGCGAGGCCTATGCCCAGATCAAGGCCGAAGCCCAGCGCCCGCGCATCGATGTGTGGTGGGGCGGGACGGGCGATCCGCATGTCCAGGCCGCCGCCGACGGGTTGACCGAAGCCTATCGCTCGCCGCGTCTGGCCGAGCTACGCCCCTGGGCGCGCGAACAGGCGGAAGCGACGGGCTATCGCGCCTATGGCGTCATCGCGGGGGCACTCGCGGTTGCCTATAACGCGCCGGCCTTGCGCGCCAAGAACATCGCCCCGCCGCGCTGCTGGGCCGATCTCGCCGACCCGCGCTTCAAGGGCCTGATCCAATCGAACGACCCGACCGCGTCGGGTACCGGCTACGCCTATCTCGCCACGGTCGTGACGCTGATGGGGGAGGACGGCGCCTTTGCCTATTTGAAGCAGGTTCACGCCAATGTGAATTCCTATGCGCGTTCGGGCTCGATCCCCGCGCGTTCGGTCGCCACGGGCGAATCGCCGGTCGGGATCACGTTCCTCGACAATGCGCTGTTCCAGATGGCGCAGGGGGCCCGCGACATGGTGCCGTTCGCGCCGTGCGAGGGCACGAGCTTCGAGGTCGGCTCCATGTCGATCGTGAAGGGGGCCCGCAATCTTGACGGCGCCAAGCGCTTCCACGATTGGGCGCTGTCGGCGGCGGCGCAAGCCTTGGGCGTGAAGGCGCGGATGTCGTTTTCGATCCCATCGAACATGAATGCGCCGTTGCCCGAAGGCTTGCCCGATCCCGCGACGATCAAAACCGTCGACTACGATCATGCCCGTTTCGGCGACCCGCAAACGCGGTCGCGTTTGCTGCGCCGCTTCGAAACCGAAATCCGAGGGAACGCCCCTTAATGGCCCGCATCACGCCGCTGCCGCCCGAAGGCTTCGGGCGCTATACCTGGAACAACGGCAAGGTCGCGGTGATCGACATCGCGTCGCGCTATCGCGAGGGTGCGGCGGAACGCGATTGGCCCGCCACGCTCTGGCGCCTGGGCCAAACCGCGATCGTCGAGGAATCGCGGTTCTCCGATCTGTCGGGCTTCGGCCGTTTGCAGGTCGTCACGCGCGGCAAGGGTTTGACGCTGCACACCGACGACGGCGCCGTGCATCGCGATTTGTCGCGCGCGTTCGACGTGGTGCGCTACGACGGTGCCACGAAGCTCACCGCCAAAATCGCCGACGGTCCGGTCGAGGTGTTGAATCTGATCTATCGCGCCGATTCGTTCGACGCCGATCTGTTCGTGCCGCTGGGCGATGTCACGCTGAAGCCGGGCGAAACCGTGCTCTACGCGTCGGGCAATCCCGCGCGCGTAACGATCGACGGCATGTTCTTCGAACTGCCCGCCGGGCACGCGTTGAAGATCGACGGCGCTGCGCGGTTGTCGACGACGGGCGGTCCGATCTTCGCGGCGAGCCTTATTTCTCGCTGAACGCGGCGTCGAGCGAGCGGTAGATCGGGTTCAGCAGATAGCGCAGCACCGTGCGCTCGTCGGTGCGGATATCGGCCAGCACCGTCATGCCGGGCACCAGGCGATTGCGCTGCGGATCGGTCCCCGCGTAATCGCGTTCCAGCGTCACGATCGCGCGATAGAACGGGCGGCCTTGCGGATCGGTGAAGGTCGAGGCGGAGATATGCCGCACCGTGCCGGGCACGTTGCCGAAGCGCGCGAAGTCGAAGGTCGAGACCTTGACCGCGACGCTCTGGCCGATACGGATCTGGCCGATATCGGAAGGCTGCACGCGCGCCTCGATCTCCAGCTCGCGCCCGACGGGGACGAGTTCCAGCAGCGTCTGACCCGGTGTCGCGACCGCCCCTTCCGAGCGCACGCGCAGTTCCTTGACCAGCCCGCGCACCGGCGCCTTCACTTCCGTGCGCGCGACGCGATCTTCCAGCCGCACGCGCGTTTCCTCGATCTGGCGAAGCTCGGTCGTGACCGAGCCGAATTCGCGCATCGATTCGGTGGCGAGGCGCGTGTCGAGTTCGATCAAGCGCTGCTCGGCCTCGGCGATGGCCTCGCGCGCGCGGGCGATGCCGATTTGCGCGTTCGAGATATCGCCCTGCACGCGCGATTGCTCGCGCTGCACGTCGAGCAGCGACAGGCGCGAATTCAGGCCCTGGTCGTAGAGCTTCTGGCGCATATCGGCCGCTTCGCTGATGAAGCGCAATTGGCGTTGCAGCGTTTCGCGCTGGCCTTCCAGCGCGGTCAAATCCTGGCGGCGCGCGCCCAATTGGCGTTCCAGCACGGCGCGCTGGCTGGTGCGCGATTGCTCCTGCGTGCGCAGAATCGCCGCTTGGTCGCGCGACATTTCCGCTTCGCCCGCGGAAACGAGATTGGCGCCGCGCCCTTCGGCGAAGGCGCGCAAGCGCTCGGCCTGCAAGCGCAGCGATGATTCGCGCGCCTTCATCTGATCGAGCTCGGCCAGCGCGCCCGTGCGATCGATCTCGACCAGAATCTGACCCGCTTCGACCAGATCGCCTTCGCGCACGTCGACGCGGCGCACGATGCCGCCTTCCAAATGCTGGACGGCGATGACGTTGCCGGCCGGCACGACCTCGCCGGGCGCGCGCGCGACTTGCGCCACCTCGGTGACCGAGGCCCAGGCCACGCCGCCGGCGAGCATGCCGAGGACGAGCCACACGGCCAAGCGCATCAACTTCGACTGGCCGCCTTCCTCCAACTGGATCGCGAGGCTCAATTGGCGGATGCGCGCGGGGTCGGCGCGCGTGGCCGACGGAACGGGAAGGTTGCTCATCTGACGGCTCCGGCTTTTTCGGGCTCGCTGGCTTTTTGCATCTTCACGATGCGGCCTTGGTCGAACACGGCCACGCGATCGCACAAGGCGAGATGGCTGGGGCGATGGGAAACGAGAAGGATGGTCTGCTTGCCTTTGCGGCGCTTCAGCGCCTCGATCAGCGCGCGATCGCCCGCTTGGTCGAGCCATTGGCCCGGCTCGTCAAGCATCAGCACCGCCGATTGGCGCAAATAGACGCGCGCGAGCGCGATACGCTGCAGCAAACCGGCGGGCAAACCGGCGGTTTCGGAATCGCCGAGCATGGTTTCGAGGCCTTTGGGCAGCGCCAGCGTTTCGTCGAGCGCGCCCGCTTCGGCCAGTGCATCGCGGATCGCGGCTTCGGTCGCGGTGGGGGCGGCGAGGCGCAAGTTCTGAAGGATCGTGCCGTAGAACAGATGCCGCACCTGCGGCGCGTAGGTGACGGCGTTGCGCAATTCGGCGGGCGACATCTGGCGGATGTCGAGCCCGTCGAGCGCCACATTGCCCGCCTGCGGCTGGTAAAGCCCGGCGATGACCTTCAGCACCGTCGACTTGCCCGCCCCCGAATTGCCGGTGAAGCCGATCATTTCGCCCGGCTTCACGTCGAGATCCACACCCAGCAAGGCGGGATCGGTATCCGGGCGATAGCGCAGCGACACGCGCGTCAAGCGCAAGGCGCCGCGGAATACGCGCTGCACGACGGAGGCGGTGGCGCGCTCCTGCAATTCGGGTTTGAGGCGCAGCAAGCCGTCGATCTGGCGCAGCGATTGGCGCATCGCGTCGAGGCGTTGCAGCGTGACGAGGCCCATTTGCAACGGCGCCAGCACGCGCCAAGTCAGCGCCATCACCGCGATCAAGGCGCCGACGGTCATCGTGCCTTCGATGATGAGGGCCGCCCCCCAGGCGAGCGTGGCCGCACCGGCGAGCATCATCAAGCCTTGCGCGGCGTTTTGCAGACCTTGCGAGATCAACTGGCCGCGATACCCGGCTTGTGCCGCTTCGGCCGACGCGGCGCGGAACCGGTCGAGCCAGGTGTTGCGCGCACCCAGCTGCTTGATCGCGCGCAAGTTCGAGACGATTTCGACCATCAAACCGTGGCGCGCCGAGCGCGCGCGGGCGAGGCGCTTATTCGCCGCCGCTTGGCGGGCGGCGGTCGCCCAGCCCAGCAACGCGATGGCCCCACCCAGCACGACGGGGATCGCGACCAGTGGGCCGCCCAGCCACGCGATGACGATCAGGAACAAAATCAGGAACGGCAGGTCGAGTGCGATGCCCGCCATCGGCCCCGTGAAGAATTCGCGGATCTGGTCGAACTCCTTGAGGCGCGAAAGCTGCTGGCCGATCGGGGCCGCTTCGACGAAGCCCGCCGGCAAACGTAGCAATTGGCGCAACACCGCGACCGCGACGAGACGCTCGACCCGCGCGCCGACAAAGGCGAGCAGCTTCGCGCGCACGCCGCGTAGCGCGAAATCGAACGCGAAGGCGCCCGCCACGCCGGCGAGAAGATAGAACAGCAGCGTGCGCGAGTCCGATCCGATGACCTTGTCGTAGACGGTCATCGAGAAGAACGGGAACAGCAAAGCCAGCGTGTCGGTCGCCAGTGTGATCAGCAGCAATTGCCAGACGATCGGCCGGAAGCGCTGGAACAGATCGGCGCCGAAGCTGCGCCCCTGCGCCTCGGCTTCCTTCGCCGTCTCGACCGCCTCGATCAGATAGGCCGTACCCGACGGCCCGCGTTTGCGCGTGGTTTCGACATGCGTGGCGCCGTCGAACACGCGTACGCCGTCGGCGTCGATGCTCAAGATCACGCGCGGGATGCCGTCGTCGCCGACATGCAGGCAGGGCAGCAAGCGCGGATCGACCTTGTGCAGCTTCGCGCGCGTCGGCTTGGTGACGTAGGAAAGCTCCGCCAGCACGTTGCGCAACGCTTCGAGGTCGAGATTGGCGGCGAAATGCGGCAGCGCCTCGACGATGTGACGCGGATCGCCGCGCCAGCCCAGCGCGTCGAGCAACGGCATCAAGCACGCGGCGAAGGGCGACAAAGCTTCGAAGTCGCCCATGCGGCCGCCGCGCAGCGCTTCGACCAGCGGCTCGGCGCGCACGACGCCGATATCGTCGGTGGTGCTGCGGATGGCGGGAACGGCGATCGGATCGGTCATGCGCGCCGCTCCACCAGAATGCCGTCCTTCAATTCGAAAATGCGGTCGGCGAGGCGCAAGACCGACGGCTGATAGCTGACCAGCACCAGCGTCGTGGTTCCCTTCATCTCGCGCAGCAGCGCCAGGAGCTTTTCGTTGGATTCGTGATCGAGGCCGTTATTCGCCTCGTCGAACAGCACGATGCGCGGATCGTCGGCGAGGGCGCGCACGATCGCCACGCGCTGGCGCACGCCGCCGGGCAGCGTTTCCGTCTGGCCGCCGCGTATTTCGGTCTCGTAGCCGTCGGGCAAGCCGGCGACATAGGCGTCGAGGCCCAATCGCATCGCGAGATCGAGCGCGCGATCGACCACGGGGCCGCGCCGGAAGGCGGTCAGATTGTCGATCAGCGAGCCATGGAACACCACGCCCTGGCGCGGTAGCACGGCGATTTCGCTGGGGCCGGGGCGCGGGTCTTTGACGCCCAACGCGCGCTCGTCATAGAGGATGCGGCCCGCTTGCGGGCGCAAGGCGCCCGAAATCAGCGACAGGATGGTCGAGCGGCCGCCGCCATTGGCGCCGACGATGGCGACGCAATCGCCCGGCGTGATCGCCAGATCGGCGTTTTGAAGGATCGGCGCTTTCGCGCCGGGATAGGCGAAGGTGACGCCATCGAAACGAATGGCGCCTTCGCCGACGATCGCGACTTGCTGGCCTTGCGACGGCTCCTGCGGCAGATCGTCGAGCGCCTTGAGCCGTTTGCGCGCCACCCGGATCGATTGGAAATTCGTCCAGATACCCATCGCGCGCAGCAGCGGCTGCATCATGCGCCCCGCCAGCAGCGTCGATGCGGCGAGCTGGCCTACGGTGATGACGCCGTCGAGCACCATCAGCGAGCCATAGGCGGCCAGCGCCACGACCGTCAGGTTCGAGAACAACCCGCCCAGGCTTTGCGAAACCGCCGAGATATAGGCGACGCGATGGGCGGCGGCCGCGGCGCCGTCCATCAGACGCTCGTAGCGGCGCATCATCTGGCGTTCCATCGTCAAGGCTTTGACGGTGGTGATGCCGCTCAGGATTTCGATCATGAAGCTGGTGCGCCGGTCGTCGGAATCGGCGCGCCGCGAAAGGGCACGATGCAAGGCACCGCCGATCATCAAGGCGAGGATCGCGAACAACGCGAAGGCGCCGAAGGCGACGTATGCCAGATCGCCCGCGATCAGCCAGATCAGCGCGCCGAAGACCAGCGCGAAGGGCAAATCGATCGCGATCGTCGCACCCTGGTTGGCGTAGAACTCGCGCAGCCGATCGATCGCGGCCAGGCGTTCCAATTGCTGGCCGGGAGATTCGTTGCGCAATGCCGCTTGATCGGCGTCGAGCAAGCGTTCGATGACGCGCACGCCGGTTTCGTGTTCGTAACGGGCCCCCGTCCACGCGGCGAGGTGGCCGCGCGCCGCGCGCATCAGCGCTTCGCCGACCAGCACGGCCAGCAGCAGGGCGGACAGCAGGGTCAGCGTATCGGTCGCCGCGTTGGGGATGACGCGGTCGTAGATTTGCAAGGTGAAAATGGGCAGCGCCGCGCCGAATAGGTTCAGCGCCAGCGAGGCGGCCATCACGCTGGGATGGAAGGCCATCGTGAATCCCGCGTCGGTCGCGGTCGATCGCACGGGCTTCGTCGTGGACGCCAATTTTTTCTCCCCGAGGACCGGGTTTGACGTTTGGGGGGCCCAATCCTGCGTCGGTGATATACGTTAAGGTTCTGACTGGCAATAAGAAATACCGATATAGACAATTTTATAGGAATTCCGTAGATTTAGCGGTGGGTTTCATTCGGGCGACCGGTGGATAGCCCCAACCGTGGACGGAGAAACCGTACGTGCCCGACGATCGCGCCCCCCAAGATCGCGCCGGACAAGTCCAGACGGACGAGCTGACCGTTCTCGCGAAGGATTCGGCCGCCGGCGAAGCCGCCGCCGTTCAACCGCCCGCCGCTCCGCCGCCGCCCGCGCCGGACAATTCCATCGCCCAATCCGCGCAAACGCTTGGCGCCGTCCAATACGGATCGCTGGTCGCCGACGACCGCACTTTCGCGGGCCAAGCGCCCGGCCAGATCGACGCAACGCCGCCGGTTGCGGGCGATTTCCTGGGTGTGGCCGGTGCCGCGATCGAAGCGCCCGACGAAGATTCGACGGACACGCCCGCCAATGCGGGCGAGACGCGCGGTCCTGGCATATCGCTGGCGCAGGCTGCCCAAGCGCGCGGCGACATCGCGAATGTCGAAATGCGCGCCGATATGCGCGGCGAAACGCATAGGGATGCGGGCAACGCGCCGGCCGCCGCCGCCGTGCCCGCCGCCGACGCGCCGCATGTCGCCGATCATGCGGGCCCCGCCGCCGATGCGCCCGCGAATGTGTCGGGCACCGATGCGAACGCGCCGACCGCTGCCGCGGTCGCAAGTGCTGCTGCCCCGGCGGCGTTGAACGCGCTGCTGCCGGGCCTTGCCAATATTCTGAATGCGGCGGCGGCCCCGGCGGTCGAAGCTGCCGTGCAGCCGGTATTGAACGAGTTGCGCGGCCAATTGCTCGATCGCCTCGCCCAGCTCGAGCGTGCGGATACGCCGGCACCGGCACCGGTATCGAACGAACCGCCGCCCGACACGACCGCCAGCCCGCCCGAACTCGACGTGGCGCCGGCTTCGGGTCTTGAAGATCATGCGGTGGCGCTGGATATCGCCGCCCAGCTTACGGACCGCGACGGATCGGAAACGCTAGGTGTGACCATCGCGGGCGTGCCCGAAGGGGCGACGCTGTCGGCGGGCACCGATTTGGGTGACGGCGCGTGGCTGCTCACGCCCGACGATTTGCCGGGCCTGACGATCACGCCGCCGCCCGATTTTTCGGGCACGCTAAACTTGACCGTCACCGCAACGTCGCATGAAGGCGGAGCGACCAGCAGCGTCACGTCGACTCTCGCGGTCGATATTGAAGCGGTGGCGGATACGCCCACGCTTTCCGCGACAAATGCGAGCGGTGCCGAAGATCACGCCATCGCGCTGAATATCGCCGCGTCGCTGTCCGATACGTCGGAAACGCTGGGTGTGACCATCGCGGGCGTGCCCGACGGCGCGACGTTGTCGGCAGGCACCGATCTTGGCGATGGCGCGTGGCTGCTGACGCCCGACGATCTGCCGGGCTTGACGATCACGCCGCCCGCCGATTTCAGCGGCCAGATCGATCTGACCGTCACGGCCACCACGACCGACGGCACATCGACCAGCAGCGCCACGTCGAATCTCGTCGTCGAGGTCGAAGGCGTTGCCGATACGCCGTCGCTGAATATCGCGAACGCGAGCGGTGCGGAAGATCACGCGATCGCGCTGGATCTTTCCGCGACGCTTTCCGACGCATCGGAAACGCTGGGTGTGACCATCGCGGGCGTGCCCGACGGCGCCACGCTTTCCGCCGGGACCGATCTCGGCGATGGCGCGTGGCTGCTCACGCCCGACGATCTGCCGGGCCTGACGATCACGCCACCCGCCGATTTCAGCGGCCAGATTGATCTGACCGTGACGGCCACCTCGACCGACGGCACATCGACCAGCAGCGCCACGTCGAATTTGACCGTCGAGGTCGAAGGTGTGGCCGATACGCCGACGCTGAATGTCGTAAACGCCACCGGCACCGAAGATCATTCGATCCCGCTCGATATCGCGGCGGGTTTATCGGACGTTTCGGAATCGCTGGGTGTGACCATCGCGGGCGTGCCCGAAGGCGGGCATTTGTCGGCCGGGACGGATCTCGGCGACGGCGCGTGGCTGCTCACGCCCGACGATCTGCCGGGCCTGACCTTCACGCCGCCCGCCGATTACGCGGGCACGGTCAATCTGACCGTCACGTCCACCTCGTCCGACGGCGGCTCGGTCAGCAGCAATACGGCGACGCTCGCCATCGTCATCGATGCGGTCGCCGATGCGCCGACCGATCTGTCGGTCGTCATCCAATCCGCGACCGGCAGCGACACGACCTTCTATCCCGACGAGGCGGGCACGATCCGCGTTCAAGCGAGCTACCCCGATCACGACGGATCCGAAACGCATGAAGCGCGGTTGAGCGTGCCCGACGGCATGCAAGTGACCGATGCGGCCGGCGGGTTGTGGATTCCGGGCGACGACGGCACGGGCGGCTATATCGAACTCTCCGACCAGATCGGCGCCGACGGCAAACTGGACGTGACGATCGGCGTGCGCGCGACCGAGATGGTCGAAGTGCCGTGGTCGGGCGATTTCGAATTGACCGCGACGGCCGCCGACGGCCAATCGGCCATCACCACGGCGGCCGAGGGCGCGATGGATGTCGCATTGCCGCCGGGTGTGGGTACGGTGCGCGACGACACGATGCTCGGCACGGCGGGCGCCGACAATTTCGACGGGCGCGGCGGCAGCGACACGCTTTCCTACGAGGATTCCAACGCCGGCGTGACCGTCAATCTCGGCACGGGGGCCGCATCGGGCGGTTACGCGCAAGGCGACACGATCGCCAATTTCGAGAACGTCACGGGTTCGAATTTCGCCGATCGTCTCACCGGCGACGCCAACGCGAATATCCTGTCGGGCGGTGCGGGTGCGGATACGCTCGACGGCGGGTCGGGCGACGACACGCTGATCGGCGGGGCCGGTGCGGATTCGATCGTCGGCGGCGCGGGGACCGATACGGTCAGCTATGCCGGTTCGGCGGCGGGCGTCACCGTCAATCTCGGCACGACCAGCGCGCAAACGTCGGCGGGCGACGCCTCGGGCGATCGTCTGTCGGGGATCGAGAATGTCCAAGGCTCGGCCTTCGCTGACTCGCTGACCGGCACGACCGGCGCGAACGTTCTGTCGGGCGGGGCGGGCGACGACACGCTGATCGGCGGGGCCGGGGCCGACACGCTGATTGGCGGCGAAGGCAGCGACACCGCGAGCTACGCGACCAGTTCGGCCGCCGTCACGGTCGATCTGCAAAACGGCACGGCCGGCGGCGATGCGGCGGGCGACGTTCTGCAAAGCATCGAGAATCTTCTCGGCGGATCGGGCAACGACACGCTCTACGGCGATGCGGGTGCGAACCGCATCGACGGCGGGTCGGGCAACGACACGATCGAAGGCGGTGCGGGGGCCGATACGCTGATCGGCGGGGCGGGCACCGATACGCTGTCCTATTCGCGTGCCGATGCGGGCGTGAACGTCAATCTCGCGACCGGCGCCAATTCCGAAGGCGATACGATCTCGAGCTTCGAGAACGTGTCGGGCTCGGCCTTTGCCGACACGCTGACGGGCGACGCCAACGCCAATCGCCTGGAAGGCGGGGCGGGCGACGATACGTTGGTCGGCGGCCTTGGCAACGACACGCTCGTGGGCGGAGCCGGGATCGACACGGCGGATTATTCGTCTTCCGGCGCGGGCGTGACGGTCAATCTCGCGACCGGGGCCGCCAGTGGCGGGGCGGGCACGGATAGCTTGTCGGGCATCGAAAACGTGATCGGCACGGCCTATGCCGACACGCTGACCGGCGACGCTAACGCCAACCGCCTCGACGGCGGGGCCGGCAACGATACGATTCAAGGCGGGGCTTCGAACGACACGCTGATCGGCGGCGACGGCACCGACACGTTGAGTTTCGCCGCCGACACGTCGGGCGTGAACGTGGATATGACCACGGGCTCGGCCACGGGATCGTCAACGGGCACGGACAGCTTCAGCGGTTTCGAAACCGTCATCGGCGGATCGGGGGCGGATACGCTGCGCGGCGATGCGGGCGCCAATCGCCTGGATGGCGGGTCGGGCAACGACATTCTGATCGGCGGTGCCGGCGCCGATACGCTGATCGGCAATGCCGGCAACGACACGGCCGATTACAGCGCCTCAGCCGACGCGGTTCAGGTCAATCTCGCTTTGACCACGGCGCAGGTTTCGACCGGCGACGCTTCGGGTGATGTGCTCTCGGCCATCGAAACCGTCATCGGCTCGGCCGGCGCCGATACGCTGACGGGCGACGCCAACGCCAATCGCCTGGACGGCGGTTCGGGCGACGACACGCTGCAAGGCGGCGGCGGTGCCGATACGCTGGCCGGCGGCGCGGGTATCGACACGGCGAGCTACGCGGCCTCGTCTCAGGGCGTGACGGTCGATCTCGCGCGCACGACGGCGCAAACATCCTCCGGCGACGCGTCGGGCGACGTGTTGTCGGGCATTGAGAATCTGCTCGGCTCGGCCGCCGCCGATATTCTGACCGGCGATGCCGGGGCGAACCGTATCGATGGCGGCGCGGGTGCCGACACGATTCAAGGCGGGGCGGGCGACGATACGCTCGCCGGTGGAGCTGGAAACGATACATTGACTTTCGCCGCCGATAGCGACGGCGTGAACGTCGATCTGGCCGCTGGTACGGCGATGGGTTCGGCGAGCGGCACCGACACGATCGACGGCTTCGAAACCGTGATCGGCGGGGCGGGGGCCGACACGCTGCGCGGCGACACGGGCGCCAATCGCCTTGATGGCGGGGCGGGCGACGATACGATCCATGGCGATGCCGGGGCCGATACGCTGGTCGGCGGCACGGGCACGGATACGCTCGATTATTCGGCGTCGAACACCGCCGTGCAGGTCAATCTCGGACTTACGACCGCGCAGGCCTCGACGGGCGACGCGTCGGGCGACGTGCTCTCGGGTTTCGAGAATGTCGTCGGCTCGGCGCAAGGCGACACGCTGACCGGCACGACCGGCGCCAACCGCATCGATGGCGGTGCGGGCGACGATACGCTGATCGGTGGTGCCGGTGCCGACACGCTGGTCGGCGGCGAAGGCAGCGACACCGCGAGCTACGCGACCAGCACCGCCAATCTTTCGGTCGATCTGCAAAACGGCACGACTGGCGGCGACGCCGCGGGCGATGTTCTGCAAAGCATCGAAAACCTGCTCGGCGGGTCGGGCAACGACACGCTTTTTGGCGACGCGGGTGCCAACCGCATCGATGGCGGATCGGGCAACGACACGATCGAAGGCGGGGCGGGGGCCGACACGCTGATCGGCGGTGCGGGCACGGATACGCTCGCCTATACGCGCGCCGAAGCGGGCGTCACCGTCGATCTGTCGTCGGGCGCCAATTCCGAAGGCGACACGATTTCGGGTTTCGAGAACGTCACTGGCGGCGATTTCGCCGATACGTTGGCGGGCGATGCCGGGGCGAACGTCCTGACCGGCGGCGCGGGCGACGATACGCTCGTGGGAGGATTGGGGAACGATACCCTGGTCGGCGGTGCGGGCATCGACACGGCGGATTATTCGTCCGCGGCCGCGGGCGTGACGGTCAATCTCGCGACCGGTGCCGCCAGCGGCGGTGCCGGGACCGATAGCCTGTCGGGCATCGAGAATGTGATCGGCACATCCGCCGCCGATAGTTTGACCGGCAGTTCCGTCGCCAACCGTTTGGATGGCGGTGCGGGGGCCGACACGATTCAAGGCGGGGCGGGCGACGACACGCTGATTGGCGGGGCCGATAACGATACGCTGAGCTTCGCCGCCGATACGGCGGGCGTGAATGTCGATCTCGCCGGCGGAACCGCGACGGGCAGTGCGACCGGCAGCGATACGATTTCGGGTTTTGAAACCGTCATTGGCGGTTCGGGGGCGGATACGATTTCCGGCACCGACGCGGCCGAACGCCTGGATGGCGGCGCAGGCAACGATATTCTGATCGGCGGCAAGGGTGCCGATACGCTGATCGGCGGAACCGGCAACGACACGGCCGATTACAGCGCCTCCGACGCCGCCGTGCAGGTCAATCTGAACCTGACGACCGCGCAGGTTTCGACCGGCGATGCGTCGGGCGACGTGCTCGCGACGATCGAAACGGTGGTCGGCTCGGCGTTCGACGATACGCTGATCGGCAACAGCGCCGCCAACCGTCTCGACGGCGGGGCAGGCGACGACACGATCACCGGCGGCTCGGCCAACGACACGCTGATCGGCGGCGACGGGATCGACACCGTCGATTTTTCCGCGTCGACCGCCGCCATCACGGCCAATCTCGCCACCGGTGTGGCGACCGGGGCCGGTACGGACACGCTGTCGGGCTTCGAAAATCTTACCGGCGGTTCGGGCGCCGATACGCTGACCGGCGATGCGGGCGCAAATCGCATCGACGGCGGCGCGGGCAACGACACGATCCAAGGCGGTGCGGGTGCCGATACGCTGATCGGCGGTGCCGGGAACGACACGTTGAACTACGCCGCCGACACGGCGGGCGTGAATATCAATCTCGCGACCAGCGCGGCTTCCGGCGGCGACGCGGCGGGCGACGCGATCTCGGGCTTCGAAAACGTCACCGGCGGTTCGGGGGCCGATACGCTGCGCGGCGACGCCAATGCCAATCGCCTCGATGGCGGTGCGGGCGACGACACGATCTTCGGCGATGCCGGCGCCGACACGCTCGTGGGCGGCACCGGCAACGACAGGCTCGATTATTCGGCGTCGAACGCGGCGATCAGCGTCAATCTTGCGACCAACGCGGTGTCGGGCGGTCACGCCCAAGGCGATTCGATTTCCGGTTTCGAACAGGTCGCCGGATCGGCGTTCAACGATACGCTGACCGGCTCCACCGGCGCGAACATCATCGATGGCGGTGCGGGTAACGACGTCATCCAAGGCGGTGCGGGGGCCGACACGCTGATCGGCGGCGACGGCCTCGATACGCTGTCCTATTCGGCGAGCGCGTCGGGCGTGAACGTCAATCTCGCGACGGGCGCCGTCTCGGGCGGCGACGCGGCGGGCGATACGATTTCGGGTTTCGAAACGCTGATCGGTTCGTCCAAGGCCGACACATTGACCGGATCGGCGGGCGACGAACGCATCGAGGGCGGGGCCGGCAACGATCTGATCACCGGTGGCGGCGGTAACGACACGTTCGTCGGCGGCGCCGGCTCGGACTCGATCATCGGCGGTTCGGGGACCGACACGGTCGATTTCTCCTACACCTCCAGCCGCGTGAACGTGAATCTCGAGACCGGTGTGGGCGCCACGGGCGATGCGGCCGGCGATCGCTACACGTCGATCGAAAACGTGCTCGGCTCCACCGGCAACGACACGATCACCGGCTCGGCCGACGCGAATTTGCTGGTCGGCAACGCCGGGAACGACAGCATTCTGGGCGGGGCGGGCGACGACACGATCCGGGGCGGTGCCGGCAACGACATCCTGCGCGGCGGGACGGGCAGCGATACGCTCGACTATTCCGACAGCACCGCCGGCGTGACGGTCAATCTCTCGAACAACACCGCGTCGGGCGGGTTCGCGCAGGGCGACAATATCGCCGAGTTCGAGAACGTCACTGGTTCCAGCTTCGCCGACCGGTTGACCGGCGATGCGGCCGACAATGTTTTCGACGGGCGCGGCGGCAACGACACGATCACCGGCGGGGCCGGGTCGGATATCGCGTATTTCGGTGTGGGCGGCGGGCGCGACACGTTCGACGGCGGGGCGGGCGGCGGCTGGACCGATACGGTCGTCGTCGATGGCGGCGGGGCCGGCCCCGGCCAAGGCGGCTGGACGGTCATCCTGTCGGACGGCACCGAGCTCGCGGCCGAAGGCGCGACGGGCGCCCTCGACCTTGGCCAGGACGCGTCGGGGACCATCGTCCTTGCCGACGGCAGCGAGATGACCTTCGACAATCTCGAGCGGATTAGCTGGTAATCACCGATCCTGGATTGTCGATTGTCCTATAAGGCACTGAAAATGCTCATATTTATATAATCGATGCCGCGCAATACACCGCGCGCGCTCGTGCTATACCTGTGCGCCTCGAAGCCGCCGCCAATCCGTCGCGGGCCGGCATCTTTGGAGTAAGAGGTGTACGTCGAGATCGCCGTCGTCGTGGTGCTGACGATCGTCAATGGCTTGCTCGCCATGTCGGAATTGGCCGTGGTTTCCGCCCGTTCGACCCGGCTTAAGGTTTTGCAGGATAAGGGTAATCGCGGGGCGGAAATCGCCATGCGTCTGGCGGCGGATCCCGGCCGCTTCCTGTCGACCGTTCAAATCGGCATCACCCTGGTCGGTATTTTGTCGGGTGCTTTTTCGGGCGCCACGCTTGGCTTACGTCTCTCCGGTTATCTATCGGAACTCGGGACGCCTCCGGCGGCGGCCGACGCCCTGGGCGTGGGCATCGTCGTCGTCGCCATCACCTATCTGTCGCTGATCGTCGGCGAACTCGTGCCCAAGCAGATCGCGCTGCGCGACCCCGAACGCGTCGCGGCGAAGGTCGCGGCCCCGATGCTGGCGCTGAGCCACGCGGCGGCACCGCTCGTCTGGCTGCTCGACCGTTCGGGCAAGACCGTCTTGCGCCTGTTCGGGCCGAAGGGCACGGCCAACGAAAGCGTGACCGAGGAGGAAGTGAAGAACGTGATCGCGGAAGCCGCGACCGCCGGCATCCTCGAAGGTCAGGAACACGAGATGATTTCGGGCGTCATGCGCTTGGCCGACCGCGCGGCCAAATCGCTGATGACCCCGCGCCACGAAGTCGAAACGCTCGACATCGCTTCGCCCCAGGACGTGCTGCGCAAACACTTGCTCGAGACGTCGCGCGTGCGCCTGCCGATGTGGGAAGGCGAGCGCGACGCGGTGATCGGCGTGCTCGACGTGAAGGCCGCGTTGGTCGAGTTGCTCGAACACGGCACGATCGACGCGCGCAAGCACACGCGCCCCGTGCCCGCCGTGCTCGACGGCATGGATGCGCTCGACGTCGTCAAGGCGATCCAGGAATCGTCGATGCATATGGCCCTCGTCGTCGACGAATACGGCCATTTCGAAGGCATCATCACCTCGACCGATATCCTGGTGGCGATCGCGGGCTCGTTCAAGGACGACCAAGACGAGGAACCCGCCCTGGTTGTGCGCGACGATTCCTCGTATCTCGTCGCGGGCTGGATGCGGGCCGACGAATTCGCCGCGCGCACGGGCGTGCCGACGGAGAAGGACGCGGATTACGAGACCGTCGCGGGGCTCGTTCTCCATCGCCTCGGCCGCCTGCCGCAAACCGGCGAGCGGGTCGAGATCGGCGAATGGACGCTCGAAGTCGTCGATATGGACGGGCGGCGCATCGACAAGCTGCTCGTCATGCGCAAGGCCGTCGCCGCCTAGGCCTCAGTGACGGTGGATCGGGTCGATCCACTTCACGTTTTCGGGCTTCTCGGCCGGTTCGATGTCGAGATTGATCGCGACCGCCTGACCGTCAGAACGGACGAGCACGCATTCCAGCGTTTCGTCCGCTTTCGCGTTGATCTCCTGATGCGGCACGTAAGGCGGCACGAAGATGAAATCGCCGGGGCCCGCCTCAGCGACGAATTCGAGATTGTCGCCCCAGCGCATCCGCGCGCGCCCGCGCACGACATAAATGACGCTTTCCAACGGCCCGTGGTGATGCGCGCCGGTCTTGGCGCCGGGATGGATATGGACCGTGCCGGCCCATAGTTTTTGGGCGCCCGCGCGCGCGAAATCGATCGCCGTGGCGCGGTTCATGCCCGCCGTTTTGCCCGCCGTGGTCGGGTCCAGCGAATCCGCCGGAATCACTTGCACCCCGTCATGCTTCCATTTCGGCTCGGTCATCACGCGTTCCCCTTTGGCGCTAAACGCGCCCAAGTCTAGCCTTGCGCGCACGGCGGGTGTGTCGAATTTTCGCGCGGAAAATTATTCATGGGGCGTTTAGAATACCGCCATGCGTCGCCGCCGTTTACCCCCGCTCAATTCCTTGCGCGCCTTCGAGGCCGTCGCCCGCCATCTCAGCGTGACGAAGGCGGCGGACGAGCTCGCGGTCACGCCCGCCGCGGTCAGCCACCAGATCAAGACGATCGAAGATCATCTGGAGATCGAGCTGTTCCAGCGCACCAAGGGCATTCTGCTGCTGACCGACGCGGGCCAGGCGATCCTGCCCGGCATTCGCGACGGGTTCGAAAGCCTGCAAGCCGCGATCGAGCAGATCGACAATCTGGGCGATGCCGGCGTGCTGACGATTTCGGTGGCGCCGTCCTTCGCCGCGAAATGGCTGTTGCCGCGCCTCGAACATTTCCAGGCGAAATACCCGGAGATCGACGTGCGCGTCGGCGCCTCGATGGCGCTGACGGATTTCCATTCCGACGGCGTCGATCTCGCCATCCGCTACGGGGCGGGGCGTTATCCCGATCTGCATTGCGAGCGTCTGCTCGCGGAAACCGTGTTTCCGGTGTGCAGCCCGAAGCTTTTGAAGGGCAAGCAGCGTCTCGACGCCGTGTCGGCGCTGAAGGATCAAACCTTGCTGCACGACGACAGCCCCGACGACGATCCGTCGTGCCCGAGTTGGACGATGTGGCTGAAGGCGGCGGGAGCGAGCGATATCGACGGCACGCGGGGCCCGCGCTTCAATCAATCGAGCTTGGTCGTGGAAGCCGCGGCGCTCGGGCGCGGCGTGGCGCTGGCCAAAGCATCGCTCGCCGCCGCCGATCTCGCCGACGGGCGCTTGATCAAGCCATTCGGTACGGCCGTGCCGGTCGATTTCGCCTATTGGCTCGTCTGCCCGGAGCCCAAGCTCGCCTTGCGCAAGGTCGCGTTGTTCGCCGATTGGCTCAAATCCGAAGCCTCGGCGTTTGCGGAAAAGGCGGGGGGCGCCGGCAAGGGCGGCAGCCAGCCCGTCTGATCCAATTCGCGCGCGGTCGCTTCGCGGATCGCGCGATGGTCCATGCCCTGCGCGCGCCAATTGCGGCGCTTGGCTTCCAGCAGGCCGAGGCGGATCGCCCACGCCGCACCGAACATTTTGCCGAGATAGGCCGCGAGCGCCCCGGCAAGGCCGGGCGCACGCCCGCCGGTCGCGACCGTCACGGTCAGATCGCCGCGCCGGATCAAAGCGGGCGTGTGGAAGTCGCACAGCTCGGTCACGTCCTCGACATTGACCAAGGCGCCCGCCGCGCGTGCCCGCGCCGCGATCTCGCGCGACCGGTCTTCGTCGAAATCGGCGAGATAGACGATGCGATAGCCCGAAAAATCGCCGTCCGGCGCCACGCGCGAGACCCGCAACGCCCCGGCTTCGACCAGCAATTCCAGGCGGCGCGCGGCGCGCTTGCCGTCCCCGACCAGGGCGATCGGCAATTTCGCGGCGTCGAGATTGATCGGCAACATGGTCGGATACTCGGATTTGCGGGGGAATTCGGGAATTGAGGTTTTTTAGGCGGGGGCCAAAGATTTACTCGCTCGCCAACCCGGCCGATCCGCCGTCTGATGAAGCTCTGAAACGGAGCGGATCATGGGCGTTCAAACGGCAATCTCCTCGGCGATCAAGGCGGCTTCCCGGACGGAAATCCGCGAAACTTTTACGGCCGACGAGCTGGGTTGGATCTTGGGCGAGGCGGCGATTCTGACCCGTAGCGCGCCTGCCGCCGCCGACGCGCATTTGCGCAGCGCCGGATTGGCCCTGCTGGCCCGCCATCCCGAACTTGCCGCTCCGGCGATCGCCGGTTTGGGCGCGCCCGTGAAGATCGCGGGCAGCGAATACCGCGCCCAATGGACCGGACGGATCGCCGCGCAAGCGGGCGAGATTGTCGCTTTGGTCGCGTTCTCCGGCGCCAATGTCGTGCTCGAACGCCAAGCGGGCTTCGCCGACAACGCGGCCCTGGAAGCGGGTGCCGTGATCGTGTTGCAGGCGGGTGAGGCCGTTTCGCCGCTGCCCGGCGGCTTCGCGGGCCCGGTCTTCGCCGTGCGCTATACGCGCGCGCAAGCAGGCGAAGCGCCCGTGGTGCCGATCGGCGAACACGCGTTGTGGCCCAGCGCCTGGGCCGTCGCCGGCTAATTCCTTACGCGGGGCGGCGGCGCCAAGCATAGCCGCCTTCCTGGCGCTCTTCGCGCGTCGCCGGCTGAAAATAGTGATCGACCGTCACGATTTTGCCGTCGCGCAACGCGGCGATCGTACCTTCATGCGTGGGCTGCAACGCGTCGAACCCGGCACGCAGCATCAGCGTAATCTGGTCGCGCAGCACGTCGCCGATGGCGCGCAGTTCACCCTTGAAGCCATGGCGCTCGCGCACGAGCCGGGCGAGCGAATAAGGCCGCCCGTCAGCATAACGCAGGAATCGGAGCGCGATCAGATCGAAGCGATTGAGGTCGTTCTCGATCCCGTCGAAGGTTTCGCCCGCGACGAGCACGAGGCCGAGCGGGGCATTGCGCGCCAGCAGCGCTTCGCGGTCGCGCAAGAATTGCGCCTTGGTGATCGCGGCCGGGCCTTGCGGCAAAGTTTCGTCGTCGGCAGGGAACGACCAGGCATCTTCGCCGAACGCACGGCGCTTCACGTCGTAAACATTCATGATCAAGCGTCCGCGTAGAGGGCGGCTTTGAAGGGCTCGGCGCCCACGCGGCGATAGGCGTCGAGGAAGTTTTCCTCGGGGCCCTTGCGCAAGCCGAGATAGACGTCGATCACCGCTTCGACCGCGTCGACGACCTTATCGGTCGGGAAGCCCGGCCCGATGATTTCGCCGATCGACGTATGCTCGTCGGCCGAGCCGCCCAGCGTGATCTGGTAGAGCTCCTTGCCCTTCTGATCGACGCCCAGCAGGCCGATATGGCCGACATGGTGATGGCCGCACGCGTTGATGCAGCCGGAAATCTTGATCTTCAGATCGCCGATTTCCTCCTGGCGCGCGATATCGGCGAAACGCTCCGACAAACGCTGCGCGACCGGGATAGAACGCGCATTGGCGAGCGCGCAATAGTCGAGGCCCGGGCAGGCGATAATGTCGGTGACGAGACCCGCGTTCGGCGTGGCGAGGTTGTGCTTGGCGAGTTCCGCGAACAGCGCCGGGATCTCGTCGAGCTTCACATGCGGCAGAACCAGGTTCTGCTCGTGGCTAACCCGAATCTCCGCATGCGAGAAGCGCTCGGCGATGTCGGCGATGGCGTCCATCTGCGCGGCCGTCGCGTCGCCCGGCGGTTCGCCCACCGGCTTCAACGAAACGGTGACGACGCCGTAGCCGGCATTGCGATGCGGCGTGACGTTATGGCGCACGAAGCGTTCCAGCGTCTTGTTCGCGGCCTTGGCCGTCTCAAGCGCGGTGGAAGTCGCGGGGAGCGCGTCGAGTGCGGGCGAGGCGAAATAGGCGCTGATCGCCTTCACGTCGGCTTCGGGCAGGGTCAGCGTCTTGCCCTTCAACTGCGCGAACTCGGCTTCGATCGCGGCGGCGATCTCCGCCTTGCCTTTTTCGTGCACCAGGATCTTGATGCGCGCCTTGTATTTGTTGTCGCGCCGGCCTTCGAGGTTGTAGACGCGCAAGATCGCCTCGCAATAGGCGAGCAGATCTTCCTCCGCCAGGAAGTCGCGGACCTTGTGCGCGATCAGCGGCGTGCGGCCCTGGCCGCCGCCGACATAGACGGCGAAACCGGTTTTGCCGTTGGGACCGCGCACCGCGTGCAGCCCGATATCGTGGACTTGCACGGCCGCGCGATCATGCGGGGCGCCCGTCACCGCGATCTTGAACTTGCGCGGCAGATAGGTGAATTCGGGGTGGATCGCCGACCATTGGCGCAGGATTTCGGCGTAGGGGCGCGGATCGACGATTTCGTCGGCGGCGGCGCCGGCGAAATGATCCGCCGTGACGTTGCGGATGCAATTGCCCGACGTTTGCAGCGCATGCATCTCGACTTCGGCCAGCTCGGCCAGCAGATCGGGAATGCGCGCGAGCTCGACCCAGTTGAATTGCAGGTTCTGACGCGTCGTGAAATGGCCATAGCCCTTGTCGTATTCGCGCGCGATATGGGCGAGCTTGCGCATCTGGCGCGACGAGAGCACGCCGTACGGAATGGCGATGCGCAGCATATAGGCGTGAAGCTGCAGATAGACGCCGTTCATCAATCGCAGCGGCTTGAACTGATCTTCGGTCAGTTCGCCCGACAGGCGGCGCGCGACTTGGTCGCGGAACTCGGCGACGCGTTCCAGGACGAAGCCCCGGTCGAATTCGTCATAGCGATACATGTCAGATGCTTCCGGGGATCGGGACGGTGGGGCCCTGGGCGCGGATGCGTTCGCGCAGCAGAACGGGCAGGCGCGATTCCGTGTCGAAGGCGACGGCGACGGGTTCGACCACGATATTGCGGTCGTGATCGAGCTTCGCCGCCGCCAGCAGCGTTTCGGCCTTGGCGGGATCCAGGGCGATTTCGGCGCGGGTCGCGTCCGTCACCCAATCGCCCGTTTCGGTGCGGAAAACGACGATACCCGAACGCAGATCGTTGGCCGTGATCGCGACCGGCCGGAACGGCTTGGCGGCTTTGCTCATGATCGGGGGACAATCGGTCCCGACCCCCCGGCGGGACAAACGAGAAATCCTCACAAGGCCGTTAAGTTTGGCTGGATACCCCGGTCATGGCTAATATGGCCATGAGGAGAAACGCATGATTTCCCAATCGGACCTGGCAGTCGCTACATTCGGCGCGCAATGACGTTTTCGGCACTCGATTCCGCCCTGACCGGGCCGTTTTACGCCGATCCGGCCGTGGCCGCGATTTTCGACGATCGCGCGCGGCTTGCGCGGTTTTTGCGCATCGAAGCCGCCTTGGCCGAAGCCCAAGGTCATGACGATGTCGCGAAAGCTTTGCGCGGTCTCGATCCCGCATCCTTCGATCTCGCCGCAATCGGTGCGGGCACGGCCGATCAAGCGGTCGCGTCGATCCCGTTTCTGGCGGCTGCGCGCAAGCAATTGCCTGAAGCGCTCGGCGCTTTGGTTCACAAAGGCGCCACCAGCCAAGATCTGATCGATACCGAAGCTTCGCTGGCCGCGAAGGAAGCCGATGCCGTCCTCGCCGCGAACTGGGCGAAGGCGCTGACCGGTCTCGCGGCGCTGGCGCGCACGCATCGCGATGTCGTGATGATGGGCCGCACCTATAATAAGCATGCCGCGACGATCACCTTCGGCTTCAAGGCCGCGATGTGGGGTATAGGCCTTGCCGAAGCGCTGGAATCGGCTCCCGCACCGATCTATCGCGCCACGCTGGGCGGGGCGGTGGGCACGCTCGCCGCGATGGGCAAATCGGCCCCGATCGTCGCCAAGCGCTTCGCGGAAATCCTCGGCCTCGACGCTTCGCCGTTTCCGATCCAGGTTTCGCGCGCCCCTTATGTGGCGGGCGGCCTGCGCCATGCGATGGCGATGGGCGCCGCCGCGAAGATCGCGACCGATATTCTGTTCCTGCAAGCTGACGAGATCGGCGAAGTGGCCGAGCCCGCGATTCCCGGGCGCGGCGGATCGTCGGCGATGCCGCATAAGCGCAATCCCGTCGGCTGTGCGGCGATCTTGGCCACACATATGGCCGCCGGCGGCCATGCGGCGACGCTGATCCAATCGATGGCCTCGGCCCAGGAACGCCCGGCGGGCGCTTGGCAGGCCGAATGGCTCGCCTTCGGCTCGCTGATCGGCCTTGCGTCAGGTTCGGCGCGCGAACTCGCGACGATCGCAACGGGTTTGACGATCGATGCCGTGCGGATGAAGGAAAACCTCGCGCGCACGCCCGATGTGGCCGCGCACCGGCCCGATGCCGCGCGCTGGGTCGAACCCGCCATCGTGCGCATCGAAGCTGCCGCGAAGAAACTGAACGCAGGAAATTGATATGCCCACGCTGACGACCGCCAACGGCACCACGCTGCGCTACGATCTGCTCGGCCCCGAAGACGGGCCGCCGGTGCTGTTCTCCAACTCGCTGGGCACGGCGCTGGAAATGTGGGATCGGCAGATACCGGCCCTCGCCGACAAATACCGTTTGATCCGCTACGACACGCGCGGCCATGGTTCGTCGCCGGTGAAGCCCGGGGCTTCGACGATCTTCGATTTGGCCGACGACGCGCTCGGCCTGCTCGATGCGTTGAAGATCGACGTGGCGCATATCGTCGGCCTGTCGATGGGCGGCATGACCGGTCAGGTTCTGGCAGCCAAATATCCCAAGCGCGTGCGCTCGCTGACGCTGATGGCAACGTCGGCGCATATGCCCCCGCCCGAAGGCTGGCGCACGCGCGCCGCCGCGGTGCGCAAGGATGGCACGGCGTCGATCGTCGAAGCCGTGCTGTCGCGCTGGTTCACCAAGGCGTGTCCGCCGGAATTGATCGCGAATGTGAAGGCGCAATTCCTGGCCTGTCCGGCCGAAGGCTATGCGCTGTGCTGCGAGGCGTTGGCCGAGATGGATCTGCGCGGCTTGATCCCGGCGATCGCGGCGCCCACGCTGATTATCGCGGGCGAGGACGATCCGGCGACGCCGCCGCAGATGATGCGCGATATCCAAGCGCTGGTCGCGGGCGCCGAACTCGTCACGCTGCGCCAGGCGGCACATCTATTGGCGATCGAGCAAGCGCCCGCCGTGAACCGCCATCTGCGCGCGTTCCTGGATGCGCAAGCACCGCAGGCGAAGTCGCGCGACGGTTCGTCTTTCGAGGCCGGGCTCGCCAATCGTAAATCGGTGCTGGGGGCGCCGCATGTCGATCGCTCGCTCGCATCGGCGACGGATTTCGACCGGCCTTGGCAGGAGTTCATCACCCGCACGGCGTGGGGCGATATCTGGGGCGATCCCACATTGCCGCGCAAAACGCGGTCGATGCTCACGCTCGCGTTGATGATCGCGCTGGGGCGGGAGGAGGAGTTCCGCCTGCATGTGAAACCGGCATTGCGCAACGGGGTGACGACGGAAGAATTGCGTTCGCTGGTGCTGCACGCGGCGGTCTATGCGGGCATCCCCGCGGGCAATGCAGCCATGCGCTGGGCGAAGCTCGAACTCGGGCTTCTGGAAGAAAAGAAATAGCGGTCACCGCGCGTAACCGGATGCCCCGCACGCGCCCTTGAGATAGGGCGCGTGGGGCGCGAAACTGCGGCCAATGGCACAAGACCCTTCCGAAGCGCCCCAGCAAGACTTGCCCCGCATCGTTCCGCTGATCGCCGCCAGCGCCCTGTTCCTGGAGAATATGGGTGCCACGGTGCTGGCGACGGCGTTGACCGAGATCGCGCGCGATTTCCAAGTCGACCCGATCGATCTCAAACTCGCGCTGACGTCGTATCTGATTTCGCTCGCGGTGTTCATCCCGGCTTCGGGTTGGGTCGCCGACCGGTTCGGGACGCGCACGGTTTTCTGCTGGGCGATGGGCGTCTTCGCCGTCGGGTCGATTGCCTGCGCGTTCTCCGGCCAGATTTGGGAACTCGTCGCGTCGCGCGTGGTGCAAGGGGCGGGCGGGGCGATGATGATCCCGGTCGCGCGGCTTGTCGTCGTGCGCAGCGTGTCGAAGGAAAAGCTGATCGCCGCGATGGCGGTGTTGACCATGCCGGGCCTGCTCGGCCCGATCGTCGGGCCGCCTTTGGGCGGGTTCTGCGCGACCTATCTTACCTGGCACTGGATCTTCTGGATCAATGTGCCCGTCGCGATACTCGGCATTCTCGCGGCGCGCGCGCGCCTGCCGCAGATCCACGGCGACGGTTCGGACGCGTTCGATCTGCGCGGATTCCTATTGAGCGGCCCCGGTCTGGCGCTGACGCTGATCGGTGCGACGACCATCGGCGTCGAACACACCGACCATCGTCTCGCCGCCGCGTGCTTGGCGGCGGGCGTCGTTTTGCTGATCGCCTATGTCCGCCATGCGCTTCGCCATCCCGCCCCGGTCATCGACCTGCGCCTGTTGAGCATCCGCAATTTCCGCATCGGCATGATCGGCGGGTTCCTGTTCCGCGTGGGCGGCGGCGCGGTGCCGTTCCTGCTGCCGCTTTATATCCAGCTCGGCCTCGACCGCACCGCGTTCGAAAGCGGCGCCATCACCTTCGCGGTCGGCATCGGCGCTTTCGCGATGAAGATTTGCGCCAACCGCATTTTGCGCTGGGTCGGGTTCCGCAACGTGCTGGTCGTCAACGGCTTGATCGCGGGCATGCTGGTCGCGATCCCGCTGGTCTTCCATGCCGGCATGCCCGGCTGGGTGATGATCGCGATTTTGATGCTGACCGGTTTCACGCGCTCGCTGCAATTCACCAGCTCGAACGCCGTGCTGTTCGCCGACGTGCCGGCCGACAAGATGTCGCGCGCGACCACGTTGATGGCGGTGGCGCAGGAAATGACCGGCTCGATCGGCATCACCATCGCGGCGGTGGCGCTGACGATCGCCGCGTCGGGCATGGCCACGGGGGCGACGGGCACGGCGCAATTCGTGCCCGCGTTCCTGACCGTCGCGGCGATCGCGACATCCTGCGCTTTCGTCTATATGACGCTGCCGCGCGACGTCGGCGCGGTGCTTACGGGACGCCGGCGATAACGCCTTTGCGCAGCAGGAAGCAGCCGTAAGGGCGCGGATCGCCGACCTGCACCACGGCGAAGGCGTTTTTCGCGGCTTCGTAGAAGGCGAAACGCTCGATCCCGGACAGCGGCGTTTTGGCGCCGAGCGCCTTGTCGATCTCGGCCTGCACGGCCTTCTGCACGTCGGGAATTTTCTTCTTGTCGCCGACGACTTCCATCCGGCGCAGGGGCTTGGGCTCGAAATCGTCGATCGGCAACACCGACAGAATGGCGCGCGCCGCGCGCTCCATCGTCAAACCCGGCAGGCGCACGAGCTTGCCGGTCGTCGTATGCGCCGCGATCGTCTCGGCCGGATGATTGGCGTCGACCAAGGCGAGATCGTCGCCGTGGCCCATCGCGTCGAGCACCCATAGAAGATCGGCCGACAGAACCGGATCGAGACCTTTAAGCATCGCGTCGTCCCCGTTTGTCCAAATAGATGCGCGCCGCGTTGGCGCCGAAAATGTCGTCGTGCGAACCAAGCAGACCTTGGGCCGCCGCGAACCAGCGATCGTAGCCGCCGGCCAGATCGACGACCGGCCAATCGCTGCCCCAGAGCAAGCGGGCGGGCCCGAACACGTCGAGCAAATGGAGCACGTAAGGCGCGAGATCGCCTTGCGTCCATTCGGGCGACGCTTCGGTCGCGAGGCCCGAAACCTTGCACACGACGTTCGGGCGTGCGGCGAGGGCGGCCATATCCGCGCGCCACGGATCGAGGCGCTTGTCCTTGATGAACGGCTTGGCGCCGTGATCGACGACGATGCGCAAACCCGGATGGCGCTCGGCCACCACCAGCAGGCGCGGCAAATGGCGCGGCAGCACCAGCGCATCGAAGACGAGGCCATAGGCGATCAGCGCGTCGAAGGCGGGGGCGAGCTTGGGCGAAGCGAGCCAATCGTCGTCGGCGAGGTCCTGCACCATCGGGCGCAAGCCGACGAGCAATTCGTCCTTCGCCAATTCGGCGATGCGCTCGGGCGTTTCGAAATCGGTCCAGCCGACCACGCCCGCCACGCTTTCGTCGCCCTCGGCGATATCGAGCAGGAACAGCGTTTCCGCTTCCGTGGGGGCCGCCTGCACCAGAATCGATTTGGCGATGTCGTGGCGTTTCAAAATGGGCGCGAGATCGGGCGGCAGGAAATCGCGATAGATGATTCCCTTGTCGGGCGTCAGCCAGCCGTAATCGCCGCGATCGACGCGCCAATAATGCTGATGCGCGTCGATCTTCATGCCGGCACCGGGCAGGATTTGTCGAGCAAGCCCTTGGCTTTGAGATCGCGCCACAACGCGGCGGGAATCTTCGCGCTGAAAGATTGGCGTTGGCGCTCGATTTCGGACGGCGCCACGGCGCCCAGCACGACGCTCGACACCGCCGGATGTGCCAGCGCGAAACGCAACGCCGCATCGGCGAGCGCCACATTATGCGCGCGGCAGACGGCTTCGATCTGACCGACCTTCGCCATCACATCGGGCGGGGCGGGCTTATAATTATACTTCGCCCCCGGGATCGGCCCGGTCGCCAGAATGCCGGAGTTGAACACGCCGCCCAGCATCACGCCGATGCGCCGTTCGACGGCCAGCGGCAGGAATTCGGCGGCGGCGGGCTGTTCGAGCAGCGAATAGCGCCCGGCGAGCAGCACGCAATCGATGTCGCATTCGCGCGCGAAGCGCACGCACATATCCGCTTCGTTGACGCCCACACCGACCGCGCGAATGACCTTTTCCTGTCGCAAACGATCGAGCGCCTTATAGGCGCCGGACACCGCCTCGCGGAAACGCTGGTCGATCATCGAAGCACCATGCGTCCAGACATCGACGTCGTGGATCAGCACCACGTCGATATGGCTCAACCCCATGCGCAGCATCGATTGTTCCAGCGAGCGCATCGCGCCGTCATAGGAATAATCGAAATTGGCGAGATGCTCGACGCCGCCGGCATAGCCTTCGCCGGGAACCTTGCGCTTGAAGGGATCCATCACGCGCCCGATTTTTGTGCAGAGCACGAATTTGGGCGGCTTGACGCGCCGCAATGCAGCACCGATGCGCAACTCCGACATGCCGTGGCCGTAAAGCGGCGACGTGTCGAGCAACGTCACGCCGTTGCGCAGCGCCGATTCGACCGTGCCGACCGCGACCGCTTCGTCGATGATCGAATAAAGATCGCCCAAGGGTGCGCCGCCGAAACCGTGTTCGGACACTTCGACGCCGCTTTTACCGAGAATTCGCGTGTCCACTCGCTTCCCCCAACTGCCCGCTTTAACGAACTGACATGTTACTTCTTGACGCGCGTCCGCGACATGGTCAACATCCGCGCCCATAAGACCATAACGCATCGGGAGAGATCGTCCATCATGTCCGCCAAATCCATCGGTCCGCGCATTGGCCTGTCCTGCGCCTTGTCGACCGCGTTCCTCGCCAACGGCGCCGTCGATCTGCCGCGCACCGTGGCACAGGCGAAATGGGTGCTGGCGAATGGCGGCGACGGTGTCACGATGTTCGGCACGACGGGCGAGGGCGCTTCGATCGATATCGGCGAGCGCCACGCGGCGTTGGGCGCACTCGCCGCTGGCGGGCTCGATCTGGGCAAGCAGGTCATCGCGGGCGTTTCGGCGGCGACGGTGGGCGAAGCGGTCGCGCAAGCGCGCGTCGGCTACGATCACGGCGTGCGCGGGCTTCTGATGACGCCGCCGTTCTATTTCCCCGAGCCCTCGGAAGAAGGCGTGTTCCGCTGGTACGCGTCGGTATTCGAGAAGCTGGGCGCGCAATTGCGCGACGTTTTGATCTATCACATCCCCAGCATGACGCGCGTGATGTTCACGCCCGCGATCATGACGCGCCTGCGCAAGGAATTCCCGAACGCCATCATCGGCATCAAGGATTCGACCGGCCAATGGGACTCGGCCAAGGGCTTCCTCGACACGCATAAGGATCTGCAAATCCTGGTCGGCGACGAGCGGTTGCTCGCCCGCGCGGTGCGCGAAGGCGGTTCCGGCACGATTTGCGGCATGGCGAATATCCGCCCCGATCTGCTGCGCCCGGCGGCGTGGGAAGGCAAGGACGATGCGCGCATCGGCGCGTGTGTGGCGGCGATCATCGCCGATCCGTTCATGCCGGCGGTCAAGGCGCTGATCGCGCATCGCGAAGGCGACGTGAATTGGCGCCGCATGCGTCCGCCGGTCGTCGAACTCGACGAAGCGCGCGCCAACGCGCTGGTCAAGCGCGTCGATGCGGCTTTGGCCCAGAAAGCGGCTTGATGGCCGAAACCGGGACCGATGCGCCCAAGCTGCGGGAACGCGCCTATGCCGCGTTCACCGATCGCTTGCTCGCGCGCCAAATCGTGCCCGGTCAGTTCGTCTCGCAGCGCGAGCTGGTGGAGATCACCGGCTTGCCGCTCGGGGCGATCCGCGAACTCGTGCCGCGTTTGGAAGCGGAAGGCTTGATCGTCACCATTCCCCAGCGCGGGATGCAGGTGGCGCATGTTGATCTGAGCCTGATCCGCAACGCCTTCCAGTTCCGCTTGATGATGGAGCGCGAGGCGGTCGAAGTGTTCGTGCGCGAAGCGCCCGATGCCGAGATCGAACGCCTGATGGAGACGCACGAGCGAATCATCAAGGACGCGAAGAAGAAGATCACGCCGGATGTGATTCGCCGCGCCCAGCTCGCCGATTGGGATATGCACGATACGATCGTGGATTTTCTGGGCAACGAAATCGTATCGAGCGCCTATCGCGTCAATTCGATCAAGATCCGCCTGATCCGGCAGGCGGAAGTCCGTCTCGACCCCGGCCGGGTCGAAACGGTGATGCGCGAGCATCTGGGGATCGTGCGCCGGATGGCGGCGCGCGATATCGAAGGTGCGCGCAGCGCGCTGGCCGCGCATATCCAAGACGCGAAAAATCGCGCAATGGGCCTGTCGCCTTAGCGGCGGCGGGACGCTAGAATTCGAGCAACCAAAACCTAAACAGGGGGAGACGACGATGAAGACGACGATGAATCGACGCAATCTGCTGAAGGGGGCCGCCGCCGCCGGCGTGTTCGCTTCGCCGATGCTCAACACCAAGACGCTGTTCGCGCAATCGGGCGCGTTCAACTGGAAGCGCTTCCAGGGCCAGTCGATCGAAGTGTCGCTGATCCGCAGCCCGCGCGGCGATCTTCTGAAGCGCCATCAGGCGGAATTCGAAGCGCTGACCGGCATCAAGGTCGGCGTCGAGGATATCCCCGAGCAGCAGCAGCGCCAGAAGGTCGTGATCGAGTTCAACTCGGGCCGCCCGAGCTTCGACGTCGTCCACCTGTCGTATCACGTGCAGAAGCGCCAATTCGCCAAGGCGCGCTGGCTGGCCGAAGTCGGCGGGTACCTCAACGACGCGCAACTCACGCCCGCCGAATGGGATCGCGCCGACGTGACCCAGCGCGGCCTCGACTACGCGACCGACGACGGCAAGATCAATTCGCTGCCCTGGTCCGTCGATTACTGGATGCTCTACTACAACAAGGAGCTATTCCAGGCGAAGGGTGTCGCGTACCCGAAGTCGATCGACGAGATCGTCGCCGCGGCCGCGAAGCTGCACGATCCGGCCAACGGCGTGGCGGGTTTCGTCGCGCGGGGCTTGCGCAACGCCAACGTGCCGGTGTGGACGCAGCTTCTGCTCGGCTGGGGCCAGGATACGACGACCGGCAATCCGCCGCGTCTGCTGACCGATACCGACGACGCGATCGCCGCGGCGCGCGTCTATCAGACGCTGCTGCGTAACTCCGGCCCGCAAGGCGTGGCCGGCTTCAACTGGAACGAAGCGCAGTCGCTGTTCGCGCAAGGCCGTGCGGCCATGTGGCTGGACGGCGTGGGCTTCGCCCCGCCGCTCGAAAACCGCGAGCGCAGCCGCATCGTCGGCAAGGTCGGCTACGGCATCTTCCCGGCGGGCCCCAAGGCCCATCACGCGGCGATGTTCGGCGACGGCATCGCCGTGGCGGGTGCGAGCCAGAAGAAGGAAGCGGCGTATCTCTACTGCCTGTGGGCGACCAACAAGCAGAACTCGAACCGCTTGCTGCAGACCGGTTCGGGCGTGCCGTTCCGCCGTTCGACTTTCAACGATCAGGCCACGCTCAGCGCGCTGACGGTGCCGAAGGATTGGGCCGATTGCGTGCGCGGCTCGGGCGAAATCGCCCGCGCGGCGCTGCCCGTCATCGGTCCGGTCACGGAGTTCCGCGACGTGTTCGGCACGGCGCTGACCAACACGATCGGCGGCGCCGATCCGGCGGCGGAAATGCGCCGCGCGACGGCGGAGTTCCGCCCGGTTCTGGAACGTTCGGAACAGGGTTGATCTCGGCTTGAACGCGACCGCTCAACAAACGGCCGGTGCGGCGATCCCCGCACCGGCCGGGGCGAAACTGGCGAAACCCCGGTATCACTGGTTCGTGATACCGGGGCTGCTGGTCACGCTCGCCATCATCATCTTCCCGTGGGTCTTCACGGTGTGGATGAGCCTCCACGAATGGAAGCTCGGCGGAGCCGCCCAATGGGTCGGCTTGCGCAACTACATCGAACTCGCGACCAATCAGCGATTCCTCGAATCGATCTGGCATACGTTCTATTTCACGGCCGTCGCCGTGGCGCTGCCGCTGGTGCTGGGCACCTACGCGGCCGTCGTCTTCCACCGCGAATTCCCGTTCCGCGGCGTGCTGCGCACGATCTTCATCATGCCGATGATGGCGACACCGGTCGCCATAGCACTGGTGTGGACGATGATGTTCCACCCGCAGCTCGGCGTGCTGAACTATCTGCTCAGCACGGTGGGCATCGGCCCGTCCGAATGGGTGTTCGCGCGCCACACCGTCATTCCCAGCTTGGCGCTGGTCGAAGTGTGGTTGTGGACGCCCTTCGTGATGATCATCGTGCTGGGCGGCCTGGCCGCCGTGCCGACCGAGCCCTATGAAAGCGCGCTGCTGGACGGCGCCACGCAGTGGCAGATGTTCTGGCGCATCACCTTTCCGCTGGTGCTGCCCTTCATCGTGGTGGCGGGCATCATCCGCACGATCGACGCGCTGAAAGCGTTCGAGGTGATTTACGTCATCTCCAACGGCGGGCCGGGCACGGCGTCGGAGACGATCAACCTCTATCTCTATTCGCAGGCCTTCGCCTATTACAACGTCGGCAACGCGTCCGCCGTCGTGGTCGTGTTCTTCGCGATCATCGTCGTGCTGTCGCTGGTGCTGCTGTGGGCGCGCGAACGCGCCAAGTGGAACAACTGACATGAGCGCCCTGGCCGCGAACTTCCATTGGCGCAAGGCGGTCGGGCACGCGGGGCTGGTGTTGTCGCTGATCGTCCTGCTCGCCCCTGTCGTGTTCGTATTCTTCTGGGTGATTTCGCTGTCGCTGAAATACGACATCGACAACACCGCCTATCCGCCGATCTTCATTCCGGAAGAGATCACCTTGGTGAATTTCCGGAAGCTGTTCGAGGAGACGCCGTTCTTTCTCTATTTCTGGAACTCGGTGCAGGTCTCGGGCGGCGCCACGGCGGCGGCTTTGCTGCTGGGCGTGCCGGCGGGCTACGGCATCGCCAAGTCGAAGGCGCATTCGATGGCGGTGCTGATGCTGATCAGCCGCATGACGCCGGGCCTTTCCTATCTCATCCCGCTGTTCACGCTGTTCCAGATGATCGGCCTGATCGGCACGGTGCTGCCCATCGCGATCACGCATATCGTCATCACGCTGCCGATCGTCGTCTACATCATGATCGGCTATTTCGAATCGCTGCCGGTGGAGCTGGAAGAAGCCGCGCGGATCGACGGCTGCACGACCTGGCAGACCTTCCTGCATGTGGCGCTGCCGCTGGCGCGTCCGGGCATCGTGGTCGGCGCGATCTTGTCGTTCATCTATTCCTGGAACAATTTCGTGTTCGGCGCCGTGTTCGCGGGGCGCACGACGCGCACCATGCCGGTCGCCGTCTACAACATGCTGACTTTCGAGCAGTTCGCCTGGGGGCCGCTCGCCGCGGCCGCCATCGTGGTGATGCTGCCCGTGCTGATTTTGACGATCTTCATCCAGAAGGAAATCGTCGGCGGATTGACCGCCGGCGGCGTAAAGGGCGCCTGATCCCGGAACCGGGACCGGCGTTTTTAAAAACCAAAAAAGGGAGAGAGACCATGTCCACATTCACGCGTCGTAATCTGCTCGGCGCCACGGCGGCCGGTGCGGCGTTGCTCGCCGCCCCCAGCATTCCGCGCGCCCAGGCGACCGCGGTGCGCTGGGGCGAAATGCTCGCGCCCAGCCATCCGCAGGTGCAGATGGTCGATCGCGTCGCCGCCGAGGTGAAGGAAAAGACCTCCGGCCGCATCGATATCCAGTCGTTCCCGAACGGCCAGCTCGGCTCGGGCCGCGACATGATGGAAGCGGTCTCCGCCGGCGCCTTGCACATGACGACGGACGGTGCGGGCGCGCTCGCCGCGTTGCTGCCCGCGCTGTCGGTCATCGAGGCGCCCTATCTGTGGCGCGACGCCGCCCATATGGCGAAGTCGGTTTCCTCGCCGCAGTTCAAGAAAATGAACGACGATCTGGTGGCGCGCCGCCAGATGCGTCTCGCCTCGGTCACCTATTACGGCAAGCGCCATCTGACGACGGGCACCAAGAACGTGCGTTCGCCCGCCGACATGAACGGCTTCAAGCTGCGTGTGCCCCCGGTGGACGTGTTCCGCGCGATGGCCGAAGCCTGGGGTGCCGTCGCCACGCCGGTGAACTTCAACGAGCTCTACCTCGCGCTCAACCAGGGTGCCGTCGACGGTCAGGAAAATCCGCTGCCGACGATCCAGAGCGGCAAGTTCTTCGAAGTGCAGAAGTTCCTGGTGCTGACCGAGCACATCATCACGCCGCGTCTCGTCATCGTGAACGAAGGCTTCTATCGCGGCTTGCGCAACGCCGATCGCGACATTCTGGAAACGGCGCTGGCCAACGGCGCCAAGTGGCAGGATGCGGAACTCCTCAAGCAGGAGGCCACGCTGGTCGATACGCTACGCGCGGCGGGCATGACCGTGGTGCAGCCCGACGTGAAGGCGTGGCGCGAGCCCGTCCTCGCCAAGGTGCCCGCGCGCTTCGCCCAAGTGTGGGGTGCGGGCACGTTCGACGCGCTGGCGGCGCTGTAATGGAAGGGCTGCGGCGCGTAAGCGACGGCGCATTGCGCGTCGCCGCCTTTCTCCTGCTGATGGCGTTGTTGGGTTGCGTCGTGCTGGGCGTCGTATCGCGCCAGCTCGGCGCGCCCGTTCCATGGACCGACGAAGCCGCCCAGTATCTTCTGGTCTGGACCGGCTTCGTCGGCTGGATCCTGGCGGCGCGACGGCGCAGCCATATCCGTATCGACGTAATCATCGACGCGTTGCCCGCGGTGCCGCGCCGCGCGGCCGAAGTGGTCATCCAGCTTTGCGTGGTGGGATTGACCGCCGCGATGGTTTGGTACGGCCCCGTGCTGATCGAACGCAATCTCGACGTGACCTGGATCAGCGTGCCGCTCTCGGCAGCGATCCTTTACATTCCGGTACCTTTGGCCGGGGCGGCCGTGCTGATCCAAGCTTGCGCGCAGATCGTCGAAGCGATCAAAGGCCCGTTGCCGACCGCGATGGTGGAGACGAAGCTGTGATCTCCACGATGACCGAAATCCTGATCGTCTGGTTCGTGGCGCTGATGCTGGGCGTACCGCTCTACGCGACGATGGGTTTGGCGGCGCTGGCCTTCGTATTCTTCGCCGGCATCACGCCGCAGATCGTGCCGCAGAAAATCGCGCAGGCCGCCAATTCCTTCCCGCTGCTCGCCGCCCCGTTGTTCATCCTGATGGGCAACATCATGAATTCGGGCGGCATCACCGAACGCATCTTCGCTTTCGCCACGGCTTGCGTGGGCTGGCTGCGCGGCGGCTTGTGCCACGCGAATATTCTCGCGAGCGTCATCTTCGCGGGCATGTCGGGCTCGGCCGTCGCGGATGCGGGCGGGGTAGGTACGCTCGAAATCAAGGCGATGAAGGACGAGGGCTACGACGCCGAAACGGCGGCCGCGATCACGGCCGCGTCGGCGACGATCGGGCCGATCATCCCGCCGTCGCTGCCGATGGTCATCTACGGCGTGTCGGCCGACGTTTCGATCGGCGGGCTGTTCCTGGCGGGCGTCATTCCGGGCCTGCTGATGGCGGGCGCCATGATGGCGATGGTCACGTGGATCGCGACCAAACGGAACCTGCCGCGCCATCCGTTCCCCGGCCTGCGCGATCTGTGGATCGCCTATCGCCGCGCGCATTGGGCGCTGATGACGCCGGTGATCCTGTTCGGCGGTATGATCGCCGGCATCTTCACGCCGACCGAAGCGGCGGGTGTCGCCACGCTCTACGCGCTGATCCTGGGCCTGTTCGTCTATCGCGAGTTCGATTTCCGCGATCTGCCGCGCATCGCGGTCGACACGGTGGAAACGACCGGCGTGGTGCTCGCGTTGGTGATGACCGCGTCGGCGCTGGGCTGGTGCCTGTCGCTATCGCGCATTCCGCAAACGCTGGGGCCGCAGATCGTCGATCTCGTCGGCAATCCGCTGGTCTTCCTGCTGGTCGTCAATGTGCTGCTGCTGTTCGTCGGCTGCTTCATGGAAGCGCTGGCGGCGATGCTGATCCTGATCCCGATCCTCACACCCGCCGCCGGCCAATTCGGCATCGATCCGATCCAGTTCGGCCTGATCTTCGTGCTGAATCTGATGATCGGCACGGTGACGCCGCCGGTCGGCGTGGTGCTGTTCGTGACCGCCAAAGTCGCGAATATCACCTTTGCGGCGATGTCGCGCGCGATCGTGCCGTGGCTCGTGCCCCTGCTGGCCGTGCTGATGGCCGTGACGCTGTGGCCGCCGCTGACGACGTGGCTGCCCAAACTGGTGATGGGGCGTTAACAGCGCTCCCTTCACCGCATCGGCGTCGGGGGTTTACGTGGCGGCACTTCGTGCTTAAATGACTCCCGTGATGCGCATGACCCCGATCCACGCACTGGCCTTCAAAACGTTCCGCTCCGGCGGGGCGCGGACGGGCTTGCGCGTGCCGATCTAGGCGGCGCATCCGGATCGCAAGCCCCGCGGCAGTCGCGGGGCCCGGTCCATCTCTCCTTTCCGGTCCGGTTTCCCGCACTCCGCTTTCGCATGGAGTGGAAATCATGGACCCGAGTTACACGATCCCCAAAACCCCGCGCGTCGGCATCGTCGGCGCTACCGGCAAGGTCGGCACGGCTTTGCGTCATCTTCTGACGTCGCGCGGCTTTCCGGCCGCCGAGTTGCGCCTGTTCGCCTCCGCGCGATCGGCGGGCAGCGCCGTGTCGGCGGCGTCGGGTGGCGCCTTGATCGTCGCCGACGCGACCGACGCCGCGTTCGACGATCTCGACATCGTGCTGTTCGCCGGCCCCGGCGCGGCGTCGCGCGAATTGGCGCCGCGTGCAGCACATACCGGCGCCGTCGTGATCGACGTTTCGCCGGCGTGGCGCGCCGATCCGCGCGTTCCGCTGGTCGCGGGCGGCGTCAACGCGCGCGCACTCGACGCGATCCCCCGCGGCATCGTCGCGGGACCGTGCGCAGTCGTGACGGCGGCGGCGGCGGCGTTGAAGCCGTTGCACGACGCGGCGGGGTTGACGCGCGTCGCGGTCGGCGACGGGGCGGCGCCGCCGTTCCTGCCGACGGCGAAATGGGTGCCGCCGCCCGCCGATACGGCGGCCGGGCGCTTGGCGGCCGAAACGCGGCGCGTGCTCGATCTGCCCGCGTTGCCGGTCGCCTGCGCCAGCGCCAACGGGGCGGGGCTGGCGATCGCGGCGTCCTTCGCGCGCGAATTGGCGGCGGACGAAGCGGCGGCGTTGATGTCGCAGGAATCGGGGTTCGCCCCGCGCTGGGTGCGCCCCGATCCGGAAGCGCCGAACGCGCTCGCCCTCGTCGTGGATGCGGGCGATCCGGCTTATGCGGCCGCCCTCAACGCCGTGCGGATCGCAGAAGCGATGCTGCCGAACTAGGCCCTAAAAGCGAAACGGCCGGGGTTTTGCCCCGGCCGCCATCGCTTTCAATGTAGCGTCGCTTACATCGTGGCGCCGATTTGCCACGGCACGAATTCGTTGTCGCCGTAGCCCAGCGCCTCGGATTTGGATTTCTCGCCCGAGGCGACCGCCAGGATCTTCTCGAAAATCTCCTGGCCCTTGGCTTGGACCGACACGCCGTCGACGATATCGCCGCAATTGATGTCCATGTCGTCGGGCATGCGCTTATAGATGTCGGTGTTGGTCGCAAGCTTGATCGACGGTGTGGGCTTGCAGCCATAGGCCGAGCCGCGGCCGGTGGTGAAGCACAGCACGTTGGCCCCGCCCGCGACCTGGCCGGTGGCCGAAACGGGGTCGTAGCCGGGCGTGTCCATGAACACGAAGCCCTTCGCGTCCACGCGCTCGGCGTAGTGATAGACGCCGCGCAGCGTGCGTGTACCCCCCTTGGCGGCGGCCCCCAGCGACTTCTCCAGAATGGTCGTCAAGCCGCCCGCCTTGTTGCCGGGCGAGGGGTTGTTGTCCATCGACCCGCTATGCTTGGTCGTGTACGCCTCCCACCATTTGATGATGCCGATCAGCTTCTCGCCGATCTCGCGGCTTTCGGCGCGGCGGGTGAGGAGGTGCTCCGCACCATAGATCTCCGGCGTTTCCGACAGGATCGCGGTGCCGCCCTGATCGACCAGCAGATCGACGGCGGCCCCCAAAGCCGGATTGGCGGTGATGCCCGAATACCCGTCCGAGCCGCCGCATTGAAGCGCCAGCATCAGTTCGGAGGCGGGGATCGCCTCGCGCTTCACGGCGTTGACCGTGGGCAGCATTTCCTTGATCGCGGCAAGGCCCGCTTCGATCGTCTTTTTCGTGCCGCCGCTGTCCTGGATGTTCATCGAGCGGAATGTCGCACTCTCGGCGATGTTGTAGGCCTTCTTCATCTCGGCGATTTGGAAGACTTCGCAGCCGAGGCCGACGAGCAGGACCGCGCCGACATTCGGGTTGGTCGCGTAGCCCCAGGCCGTGCGCTGGAGAATGTCGTAGCCTTCGCCTTTCGCGGCCATGCCGCAACCGGTGCCGTGCACCAGCGGCACCACGCCGTCGACATTCGGATAGTCGTTCAGCAGGCCCGACTTCACGACCGCTTCGCCGATGAAGCGCGCGACCGAAGCCGAGCAATTCACCGAGGTGAGGATGCCGATGTAATTGCGGGTGCCCGCGCGCCCGTTGGCGCGGCGATAGCCTTGGAACGTGCGGCGCTGCTCGAGCGGGATCGGGTCCCAGGGGCGCGCATTCTCGGCATAGGCGTAGTCGCGCGCGAAGGCGGCGAATTCGCAGTTATGCACGTGGACATGCTCGCCGGGCTTCGTGTCCTGCGTCGCGAAGCCGATGATCTGGCCGAATTTCTTGAACGGCGCGCCCTTGGGCGTGAACTCGATCGCCATCTTGTGACCGCGCATGACCTTCGCGGTCGCGACCGAGTTGTGCAGAACGGCACCCGGTTCGATCGGATCGACGGCGACGATCAGATTGTCCGATGGATTGAGATGGATCGTGCGCGGAGTGGCGGCCATGATGTTTCGTATCGCTCCCTAAATGCCGGCGTAAATTAGGCCAGCGTATTCTTGACGAAAACCCCATCCTTGAGGATGGCGGCTATGCGTTCGCCCTGACCGGTCAGGACGGAAATATCGGTAAGCGGGTTACCGTCAACGACCAGCAGATCGGCCAGCGCCCCCGGCGCCACGACGCCCAATTTGCCTTCCATGCGCAGCAGCTCCGCCGCGATCGTGGTGGCCGAGGCGATGATCTCGTGCGCGGGCAAAACCCGCGCGCGGATGGCGAATTCGGTCGATTGATGGCGATGCATTTCGCCCAAAAGATCGGTGCCGAACGCCATTTTGACGCCCGCTTGCCGGAAGATTTCCAGCGAGCGCAAACCGGCCCCGCGCACGTTTTCGATCTTGGCGACACTTTCGGGCGGCAAGCCCAGCGACGCGCCTTCGTTGGCCAGCGCATCATAGGTGACGAGCGTGGGCACGACATAGGCGCCCTTCTTGGCCATCAAGGCGGCGGTGGGCGCATCGACCAGATTGCCGTGCTCGATCGTGCGCACGCCAAGCTCCACCGCGCGCCCGATCGCTTCAGCCGTATAGGCGTGGGCGGCGACATAGGTTTTCGACTTGTCGGTTTCCTCGACGATCGCCAGGACCTCGTCGCGCGAATAGCCGAGCCAGTCGATCGGATCGGTGGGCGAGGCGACACCGCCCGACGCCATGATCTTGATGAAGTCGGCGCCGGCTTTCAGTTCTTCACGCACGGCTTTGCGCACGGCGTCCACGCCGTCGGCGACGCGGGAGAGAAGGCCCAGCCGCGCATGGCACAGGCAGAATTCGCGGTCGTCGAAACGCCCGCGCAGATCGCCGTGGCCGCCGGTCTGGCTCAGCGACTTGCCCGCAATGAACAGACGCGGGGCGCGGAACAAGCCTTCCTCGACCGCGAGCTTCAAACCGTAATCCGCCCCCGAGGCGTCGCGCACGGAGGTGAAGCCGCGCTTCAGCATGCCGTCCATCACCGCGACGGATTTCAGCGCCTGGAAGCTGGTCGGCATCGCCGCGTTGCGCGCGAGATTGGCCATCGTCGCCACGACATGTACATGGCAGTCGATCAGGCCCGGCATCAGCGTGCGGCCCTTGAGGTCGATTACCGCGGCCGATGGCGACGCGATCGGCGCGGCCGAGACCTCGCGGATCGTGTTGCCTTCGACCAGCACATAGTGGCCGGGCCGCGCCTCGGCCTGCGTGCCGTCGATCACGACGGCGTTCTCGAACAGAAGGGTATTCGTCATCGGGGTTTAGGCTAACATGCCGGGCGGACAGGAATCGAGGGATGGCGGCGCCCAAAATGGCTTTCGACCCCAGCGAATTGGCATCGGTTCAGGGATTGGCGCAAGCCTTGGCGGCGGGCGATCCCGCCGCCTTGCCGGCGTTGCGCAGCCTGCGCTGGAACCTCGCCGCCGCCTTGCTCGACGGGTCGGTCGATCCCGAAGCTGTGGCATCGCAGCAAGGGGCGGTATCCCTGGCCGAGGCGGGACTCACGCGCTTTCCGATCGAACCGGCCGAGGCGGTACTGGCCGGACAAGCCGCGGAACGCTTCGCCGAAAAAGCGCCGATGCTGGCGGCGTTGTTGCTGACGCCGCCGCAGGATTTGCCCGAAATTCCCGATCTCGCCACGTTGTCGCCCGCCTTGCGCGCCGTCGCGGGCCAAGCGCTGCTGACCGCCCCCGCATTGTTCAACGAAATCGGCGAGAGCGAGCGCTATGCCGCGAAGCTCGAAGCGATCGTCGCGGCGTTCCATGCGGCGGTGGTCGGCCATCCGGAAGATCCCTCGCGGTTGGCGCTGGGGTTGATGTTCGCCCAGCGGGCCAGTCTGCTGATGGCGTATTTCTCCACGCGAAACCTCAAGCGCATGATGCGTCTGCGCGGCGAGATCGTCGAAACCATGCTGGTCGCCGCGCGCCGCTTGCCCGCGCATGCGTCCGGCGAGCGGCGGCCGGGCCCGTTGCGATTGGGTGTGTTGACGCAAGCTTTGCGCCCGTTCACCGAAACCTATCTGGCGATCTCGCAATTCGAGGCGAAGGCCCCGGAGATCGAGCTTTCGGTCTACACGATCGACGCCGCCCCGGGCCCGATCGAGGATTTGGCGCGCGAGAAGGCCGATCGCTATGTCGTGCTCGGCGGCGATCTTGCCGCACAACTCGCAAGGCTGCGCCAAGACGACCTCGACGCGATCGCGATCCATTCGAATATCTCGGCGGTGGTCAATCCGGTGGCGCTGCTCGCCGCCTGCCGCTTGGCGCGGGTGCAGATCGTTTCGACCGCCACGCCGACGACCGGCGGATTTGCGTCCGGCGACGCGTATTTCTCGGGTGCGGATAACGAGCCGGGCGAATATCCGCAAAGCGACTACGTCGAAACGCTCTATCGCGCCCCGGGCTTCATCAACTACTACGCCTTCCAGCACGACAAGGATGCGGCGACGGCCGCACCCACGCGCGCCGCCTTGGGCCTGCCCGATGGCGTGCCGGTGTTTTTCTCCGGCGCCAATTTCTTCAAGCTGGGGCCGGAGCTGACGGCTTTGTGGGCGCGGTTGCTGGCCGAAGTGCCCGAAGCGCGGCTGGTCATCATGCCCTTCGCGCCGAGCTGGTCGGCGTCGTATTTCGCCGCACCCTTCTTCGCGCGGATCGAGAAGCAGTTTGGGGCGGCGGGCGTCGCGCGCGACCGCTGGTGTGCGGTGCCGCCGGTTCCCACGCGCGCCGATCTGCATCGCATCGCCGCCTTGTGCGACGTCTATATCGATGCGCATCCGTTCTCGGGTGCTTGCTCGCTGATCGATCCGCTGAGCGTGGGCTTGCCCATCGTCACGCTGGCGGGGGAGCGGTTCCGCGGCCATGTCGGCGCGGCGATGCTGACCGGGGCGGGGTTGGGCGAATTCGTCGCGGCGGGCGAGGACGATTACATCGCTAAAGCCGCCGCGCTGGCGCGCGATCCCGATTTCCGCGCCGCATCGGCCGCGAAAATCCGCGCGGCGATGTCGCCGATCTTGCCTTATTTCGACGTCGCGGCCGCCGGCAAGAAATTGGCGCAGGCCGCGAAGGATTTGACGGCGTCGCGCGACGAAGCGTTGACGCGGTTGCGCGCCAAATCGCCCGACGCATTGATCGCGACGATTTTGCATCTGGCCGACGCGGCGAAAGGCACGCCGTTGTTCCGCGCACTCACCGATCTCGAACTCGTGCGCCTGTTCGCCGTGCCCTATTTGAAGGATGCGGCCCCTGGCGGCCATGCGATCGACGTGGGTGCGTGCCTGGGCGAAACGGCGTTGCCGTTCCTCGATCTCGGCTGGTCGGCCGATCTGTTCGAACCCGACACGGCTTGCGCGCCCGCAATGGCGGAATTGGCGCGCCGCTACGGCGAGCGCATCCGCCATCATGCGATGCTGGTGACGGAGGCGAGCGGCTCTGCGGCATTTTTTCAAGCGGAAGTGGGCTTGTCCGGCCGGTCGCCGTCGCTGCTGTCGGCGACCAAGGATATGCGCAGCGTCGCGGCAACACGGCTCGACGATTTCGCCGCCGCGCAGGAATTGACCCAAGTCGATTGGCTGAAGGCCGATTGCGAAGGCTACGATTTCGACGCGTTGCTCAGCCACGATTACGTGAAATTGCCGCCGCGCTTGGCGCTCGCCGAATTCTCGACCGCGCATCCGCGCCAAGCGGGCGACGCGTTGGCGAAAACGCTAGCCGCGATGCGCGAACGCGGCTATGGCGCGCTGATTTTCAGCTACGAGGATGCGGGCAATTTCCATCGCCGCGTTTGGGATTATTGGTGCATCGGCCTGACGAGCGAAGCACCGGTCGCTTGTGCCGAAGGCCACGCGCACGGGAACATCCTGTTCTTCCGCCTCGACGATGCGGAATTCCTCGCGCGCACGGCGATGACGCTGGCCGAATTGCTGCCGGCCGAAACACGCGCGAAATTCCTCGAATGATGACCGCGCTGATCACCGGGGCGGGCGGGCAGGACGGGCGTTTGCTGTCGCGCCTGCTGCGCGCCGATCATTGGGATATCGCCGGCCTCGTGCGGCACGAAGATTCCGTCGTCGAGCCTGGCGTGCGCAAAATCGTCTGCGACGTGGGCGACGGCAAAGCGCTGCGCGAAACGCTCGATACGGTAAAGCCCGCGCGTGTGTTCCATCTCGCGGCCGCACATCATTCGTCGGAAGGCGGGGCGGGGGATAAATCCGCCGAAGTTTCCGCGATGATCCGCGTCAATTTCGAAGCGGCGGCGACGTTGCTCGAGTGGATCGCCGCGAGAAGCCGGACGACGCGCGCAGTGTTCGCCGGTTCGTCGCAAATGTATCAAGCGCAAGGCACCGATCTGATCGTGGACGAATCCACGCCGGCGAATCCGCGCACCTTCTATGGCCATACGAAGCTGTGGACGCGCGATCTCGTCCGCCACGCGCGCGAACGTTTGGGGTTGCACGCAAGCTTCGCCGTGTTGTTCAACCATGAAAGCGAGTTGCGGGGGTCGAGCTACGTCACCCGTAAGATCGTCGGCGCCGCCGTGTCGGGCGCGCCGCTGGAGTTGATGAATATCGGCGGGCGGGCCGATTGGTCCGCCGCGCGCGATATCGTCGCGGCCTTGGCCGCGATGGCCGAGCGCGCGAGCCCCGGCGAATATGTACTGGGCTCGGGCGAAGCGCATCGCGTGCGCGATTGGGTCGATGCCGCTTATGCGCGGATGGGCCGCGACCCCGCGACCGTCACCGCCAAAAGCGATATGGCCAACGCCATCCCGATCGCCAATCCGCGTAAAGCCCTGCTCGACGGCGTTTGGCGCCCGCAGCTTGCCTTCCATGCGTTGGTCGACAGCATGGTCGATTCTATTTCCGGAACAGGAAGCCCCGCGAGCGACCTGCATTGACCAGCAACGCGCCGTCGTCGTGCAATCGCGCGTCGAACACGCGTGGATACCATCCATCGCGCGCGCGGATGCGGAAACTCATGCCCGCCAGCGGTTCGAGATCCGCCATGACGCCGCCGCGCAGCGGCCCGTCGATGCGCAGCGCCGCACCGTCGATCGTGTAGGCGGCTCCCAACTCGGCATGGCGCCAAACCCCGTCGAGGCCCTTCGGCAATTCGCCCGGCGTATCGATGCGGCGATAGGCGATGCGATTGCCGTTGGCGCCGACGACGCCGCCGCCGTCCCAGCGAAACGCGAAGCCGCCGCGCAACGCGTTGCCCTCGGTATCGAGCGGAAACGTTCCGCCATGCTGGCGCGCGAGGGCGAAACCGTCCTGCGCCAACAGATCGAGCGACAAGCCGCAATCGTCGGACAGATACGTGCCGGGAACGATCGCCGCCGCCTTCAGGCGGATCGCGTCGGGATCGAGGCCGCGCGCGCGATCCAGGATTTCGCGCGCGATCAGCCATGGCTGGAAGCGGTCGGAATTGGCGATCACGATCACGGTCAGATCTTCGGCCGGCACGCGGATGAACTCGGTCAGGAAGCCCGGCATCAAGCCGCCATGGCCGATCGTGTCGAGCCCGCGCCAAGGCGAAACCTGAACGCCGCTGGCGTAGAAATTCCGCGTGCCGTTGGCGAAAGGGCGCCGAATGCAAATCGCGTCGAGCAATTCGCCGCCGATCTTCTGGGTCGACCAGTTGCGCGCCCATTCGATCATGTCGTCGAGGCTCGCCCGCAAGCCGCCTTCGCCGCCGCCGGGCCAAGCGTCGATCGCGCGGATCAACCTGTCGTCGCGCACCAGATAGCCGTTGCCGAAGCCGGGAATCACTTCGTCCTGGCGCGTGCCCAGGCGCGCCGTTTTCATGCCGACGGGGGCGAGGATGCGATCGTGGAGAATCTCGGCAAAGGGTTTGCCTTCGATACGCTCGGCGGCGTCGTGCAGATAGGCGAAATTGGTGTTGCAGTACGCGAAGTCGGTGCCCGCCTTGAAGTTGCGCGCCGATTGGCGGCGCACGAGGTCGAGCAACGCGGCGCGCGGGGCGGGCGACGACAGATCGCCGCCGCCCAGCGCGTAGGTCTCCATGATCTCCGGCAGACCGGAGGCGTTATGCATCAAATGCCGATAGGTGATGCCGGGCAGCGCCGCGCCGTCGAGATCGATGCGGCCTTCCCGTGCCAGCATATGCAGCGCCAAGCAGGTGAATTGCTTGGTGACCGATGCGACCGTCATCACGGTTTGCGGCGCCAGCGGAATTCCCAGTTCCACGCTGGCGAGGCCGAACGCATCGCGCAGCACGATTTCCGTCCCGCGCACGATGCCGATCGCGGCCCCGGGCCAGCCCGGCCGGTCCAGGCGTTCGCGAACGGTTCGGGCGGCGTTTACCAAGTCCGTGTCTGCGATCATGGATTTCCGTTTTGCCGCATCGCGGTCGTTTGGAATTCAATTGCACGGGACCCTGGGCTGTCGCAAAGTCGCCCGCAAGGTGCCGGGGGAAAACCCCGGGCCGCAACCATAACAGGTCCGAACAGGAGAGTATCATCATGACGATCACGGCTTCCCGCAAAACGGGTCGCGCCGCGTTGTTCGCCGCCGCCGCCTTCGCGGTCTTGGCGGCGGTCGCGCCCGCCCCGGCGGACGCGCAGATCTTCCGCTACGGCTCGGCGAACGACATTCTCGGCCTCGATCCGCACGCCAACAACCACGGCGTGACGAACGCGATGAAGTCGAACATGTACGACCCGCTGGTGCGCCGTAACTTCGACGGCTCGCTCCAGCCCGGCCTCGCCGAAAGCTGGACGCAGACCAACCCGACGACGTGGCGCTTCAACCTGCGCCGCAACGTGCGCTTCCACGGCGGCCAGCCCTTCACCGCCGACGACGTGATCACGTCGTTCGCGCGCGTGCGCCAGCAGACGTCGGACATGAGCTACACGGTCGTGTCGATCGACCGTATCGAGAAGGTCGACGACAACACGATCAACATCATCACCAAGGGGCCGAACCCGGTTCTGCTCCAGGATCTGACGCTGTTCTTCATCATGAGCAAGCCGTGGATCGAAGCGAACAACGCGATGGTCGTTTCGCGCTCGGGCCAGGCGGGTGCGGCGACCAATTTCGCCAATCTCAACGTCAACGGCACGGGGCCGTTCCGCTTCGTCGAGCGCGTGGCCGATGAGCGCACGGTGATGGAGATCAACCCGAACGCCTGGGATCCCGCGACCGCGACGGGCATCACCCGCGCGATCTGGCGCCCGGTCGCCAACCCGGCGACGCGCGTGGCCGCCGTGCGTTCGCGCGAACTCGACCTCATGTATCCCGTCCCGCTGCAGGACGTGAACGCGCTGCGCCAGCTCAGCGATCTTCGCGTCGTGCAAGGGCCGACGGCGCGCACCGTCTATTTCGCTTTCGACACGGTGCGCGACAATCTGCTCGACCAGCCGAACGTCAAGAACCCGCTGAAGGACGCGCGCGTGCGCCGCGCGATCTATCAGGCGATCAACAGCCAGGCGCTGATGCGCGTCACGATGCGCGGCTTCGGCCAAGCGTCGGGGCTGATCATCGCCCCGCAGGTCCAGGGCTGGGATCAGGAATCGAACCAGCGTCTGCCCTACGATCAAGCCGCCTCGCGCCGTCTGCTGGCCGAAGCGGGTTATCCCAACGGCGTGACGGTGCCGTTCCACTGCCCGAACAACCGCTACATCAACGACGAGGATATCTGCACCGCCGTCGTCTCGATGCTGGCGCAAGTGGGCATCACCGCGCGCCTCAACGCCATGCCGTTCAGCCAATTCATTCCGGCGGGCGGCCAGGGCCAGTTCCAGTTCTATCTGCTCGGCTGGACGCCCGGCAATTTCGACATCTCCAACCCGCTGCGCGAGTTGCTGACGATGACCGACGGGGCGGGCACCTTCAACTGGGGCAAGTATCAGAATCCCCAGGTCGAAGCTTTGCGCAACCAGATCGCGGTCGAAACCGACATGACCAAGCGCGCGGCCTTGTCGAAGCAGGTTTGGTCGATCATCCGCCAGGATGTGCCGATCGTTCCTTTGCACCAGGAGCCGCAGGTCTTCGCGATGCTCAACGACCGCATCGCGGAGTTCAAAATGCGCGTGCAGGAAGACGTCGAGCTGCGTCACGTCCGCCTGCGCCGCTAAACGCGCAAGCCGGTTGAACGCGAAGGGCCGTCCGGGACACCGGGCGGCCCTTTTCGTTTTACACGACGTTCTTCTCCAGCATCTTGGCGCCGGTCAGCAAGCGCGCGGGCGAAAGATCCGAAAGATCGAGCGTCGTGAATCGCCCGTGCCGGATCAATTCGGCGAGGCCTCGGCCCACGCCGGGGCTTTGCTGCAGCCCGTGTCCGGAGAAGCCGTTGGCGAGCAGCACGTTCGAAGTGCCCGGCACGAAACCGATCAGCGCGTTGGCGTCGAACAGGTTCATGTCGTAATGCCCGGCCCAAGCGCGGCCGCGCTTGATCGCTTCGAAGGCGGGCACGCGCGCGGCGAGGGCGGGCCAGACATATTCGTCGAAGAAATCGTAATCGACCTCGAAATCGTCGGGCGCGACGTCGGGGTCTTTGTCCTCGGGCGGTACCGTGCCGGCGATGAAGCCTTCGCCTTCGGGGCGGAAATAGACGCCGCCCGGATCGATGGTCAACGGCACGCCGTCGATGCGCGTGCGGCATTCGAAGGTGAACACGAAGCGCTTTTTCGCGTGGACGGGAATGTCGAAGCCGATCGCGCGCACGAGTTCGCGCGTGCCCGTGCCCGCCGCCAGCACGACATGGCCCGCCGAAATCGTCGTGCCGTCCGACAGTCGCAACGCCGCCGCGCGCTCGCCTTGCATGTCGATGCCAGTCAAAGCGGCCTTGCGATATTCGACGCCAAGCGTCCGCGCCTTGCGGCGCAACGCTTGGACCAATCCGTAACCGTCGAACCAGCCTTCGCCCGTGCGGCCCCAAGTGCCGGCGACCAGATCGTCGGTGGCGAGCCATGGAAACTTGGCGGCAAGGGCGGCGCGGTCGTAGAACGCAATATCGGCCCCCAGCGAAATTTGCAGCGCATGGTTCTCGCGTAAAGTCGCTTCGCCGCTGGGCGTGGCCATGAAGAGATAGCCGCCTTCGCGCAATCCGATCTCCGGCTTCTCGCCATCGACCGCAAGCCGTGTACCCAGATCGCGCAGGAAATCGATGCCGTAAAGCGACAGCTTGACGTTCACCGGGGCGGAGAATTGCTGGCGGATCGATGCGGCCGAACGGGCGGAAGCGGCGCGCTCGTAGCCGGGATCGGGCTCCAGCACCAGGATTCGGCCCTTGAAACCGGGATCGGCGGCGAGGTGATAGGCGAGCGACGAGCCGATGGCGGCCCCGCCGGCGACGACGACGTCGAAAACTTCGTTCATGGCCGCCATACGTTAGCGCATTGAAACGCGGTTTGCGCCGGGTTATGTGAAGGCGTCGGAATAGGGGTATTCGCCTTGATCGAGAAGCACAAATTGAAGGCCATCAGCGGTTATCCGGAATGGCTGCCGGAATTGCGCATGGTCGAGCTTTCGTGGATCGACCAGATCCGCAAGATCTTCGAAAGCTACGGCTACGCGCCGATCGAAACGCGCTCGGTCGAGCCGGTCGAAGTACTGCTGAAGCAGGGCGACACCGACAAGGAAATCTACGCCATCCGCCGTCTGATGGCCGAAGGCGACGAGGCGACCCAGCCGCCCGAACATGCGCTGCATTACGATATGACCGTGCCGATGGCGCGCTACGTGGCGGCGAATCTCAACGACCTTGTCTTTCCCTTCAAGCGCTATCAGATGCAGAAGGCCTGGCGCGGCGAACGCCCGCAGGAAGGCCGCTTCCGCGAATTCATCCAATGCGACGTCGACATCGTCGATACGCGCGACATTCCGCTGCATTACGACGCGGAAATGCCCGCGATCGTGTTCGAAACGCTCGACAAGCTCGGCGTGGGCGGTTCGGTCACGCGCATCAACAACCGTAAGATCCTTCAGGGCTATTACGAAGGCCTGGGCGTGGCCGATTATGGCAACGCGATGCGCATCGTCGACAAGCTCGACAAGATCGGCGTCAAGGGCGTGTCGGCGATGCTGGCCTCAGAAATGTCGCTCGACGATGCGACGATCGGAAAAATCTTGGCGCTGGCCGAGATCAAGGGCACGGATGCCGGCGTCGTCGGCAAGGTCGAAGCGTTGGGCGTGAAGTCGCAAGTGCTCGAACAAGGCCTGTCGGAACTTGGCTTCGTTATGGGCGAGCTCGCGCGTTTTCCGGAAGGGTCGTTCGTCGCGGATCTGTCGATCGCGCGCGGCCTCGCCTATTACACGGGCACGGTCTACGAAACGAAGCTCGCCGCGTTCCCCGATTATCCGACCGTGTGCGGCGGCGGGCGCTACGACAATCTCGTCGGCTCGCTGATCAACCGCCGTCTGCCGGGGCTCGGCATTTCGATCGGCCTCACGCGCATTTTCTGGAAGCTGCAGAAGGAAGGCGCGATCAAGCCCACGCGCAAGACGCCGACCGACGTGCTGGTCGTGTTTCCGCGCGGGGGGCAATACGCCCAGGTCGCGGCGACCGCGCGCGTGCTGCGCGGGCGCGGCCTGAAGGTCGAGCTGTGGCACGAGGAACGCAAAATGGACGCCCAGCTCAAATACGCCGGCGACAAGGGCATTCCGTTCGTGTGGTTCCCGCCGGTCGAACCGGGTGCGCCGCACCAGGTGAAGAACATGGAAAACGGCGTGCAATACGACGCCGATGCCGCTTCCTGGTCGCCCGAGAAGGGCTAAGCGCGGAAGATCGCGACGAGGGCCGCGAGCAGCATCGCGGTCGATGCGAACATCGCGATCATGAAGCCCGCCCCGCGCTTTTTCGGATCGGCGTAGTAGCCGCGCGCGTAGAGGGCGCGGCCGACGATCCACACCGCGCCGCCGATCCCGGCCCAAGAGTCGCCGACCCAGATCGCGCACAGCCAAATCGCGGGCAACGCGACGACGATCTGTTCCAGCGTGTTCATCTGCACGCGCAGATAACGCAGGAATTCCGGCGGCCCGTCGGTGGCGGGGGCGGGAACGGCGTATTTGCCGCGCGCGGAACCGACCTTGAAGCAAAGGACGGTGTAGAGGGTCAAAGCCGCGATCGTCGCAAGGCTGGCATAGACGTACATCGTGAAACTCCCCGATTCCGCGCGCGAACGGCGCGACGGGGATTATCGTCCTGCCTGCGCGCGGTTCAAGGCGCCATTGTCGATATAAAGCGCGTCGAGCAGGCGCTTTGCGGACGCTTCCGCGTCTGCGGCCGATCCGCCGACCGGCCCGCATTGCAGCCCGGCGAGATAGGCGCTGTAAAAGCCGCCATTGTCGTAAAACTGCAAATTCGACTGCGGATAGAGCTGGAACATCCAGCAATTCCGGTTGAAGCCGGCTGCGGCGATCATCGCGTATTCGCCCAGCCGCGCACGGCCGCGTTGCACCGTCGATCGGTTCGGCGTGAAGCCGAGTGCCGCGATGCGCGGCGCCACCATCGTATCGATCGCATTCGTCGAGCGATCATTTGCCATGCCGAACATCATGTTGGTGCCCGACACTTCGTGGATGATCCAGCCGTCCTGAAACTCGACGGTCGTTATCGTTCGGGCCTGCAAGCGGCGCTGCGAATATTTGGCGCCTAGTTTGCCGCCGCCATCGACGCTGAGCGGGCTTTCGCCGGGCGTTATGTCGCGCTGTTCGGCGTTGCCCACCACGCCGCCGCCGGTATCGCGGACCTGCGGGCCCTGCTCGACGCAGCCCGCCAAAGAAAGCCCGAGCAGCCCGGCGGCAAGCGTGAATACCTTCATATGTGGCTCCATCCTATTTATTCGATTATAAGATGGTGTTTGTGCGCTTGGCAATCGTCGCCGCTACGATGCGGCTTGTGCGGACGCCGCCAGATGATCGGCGAAAGCGCGCGCCCAGCGCGCCGACGGTTGCAGCCAGCGCAGCACGAGACCGCGCGGATCATGCGCCGTGACCGACGCGATCAACGCGAAGCGGCGCGGCCGCGCGGCCGGCGCGGCGCGGGGGATGCGCAACTCGACCGCGATCACGCCGCCGATATCGGCTTTGACCGCGCCGCCGTCGGTGCGAAGCCCGAGCACCGAGATATCGTGGATCGGCAATTCCCGGCCGCGCAGCACGATCGTGGCGCCAGCCAACGCGTAGCGCGGCGAACGGCGGCGTTCCGCACCCGTTTCCTTTCCGTCGGGCAGCGTCATCGTTTCCCCGCTTGGCGGCGGCGGCCGTTCGCTTCCCGGCGCGCGCGTTCGGCGGCCTGGGCGTCGCGCTTTTTCTGCGCGGCGCGCTTGTCGGCTTCTTCGCGTTCGAGCTTCGCCTTACGCGCCGCGTCGAGGCGGGATTCGAGTTCCTTGTCGGCCTTGCCGTCGATCCAATTGGTCAATTGGCGCACCATCTTCGAGCGCTGGAACGTCAACCCGTTCCACACGCGCTCGGACTCGGCGTCGGTCGCCTCCGTCGGCATGGTCGGCAGATAGAGCAGGATATGCTGGATCGCGAGATCGAGCACATAGGGATCCTTCTCCGCCTCGAACTTTTCCTGCGCCTTGTCCCAAACGTCGATCAACTCGCTCCATCCGTCCAACGCGAAGGCGATATCGCGCGCCCAGCCGGCGATGAGGTCGAGCACGATCTCGTGGTCGCGCACGACGGCGACGAAGAAGCTGAGTTTCTGTTCGATATCCGAAAGCCGGTCGGCGACGTAGTCGCGGAACTGCGCGGCCGAGAACTGCACGAGCAGCGCGCGATTGGCGGCTTCGTCGCGCGTTTCCTTTTCGTAGACGCGCAAGGCTTCGCGGAATTTCTCCAGCCGCGCGAACCCCAAAGCCAGATGCCCTTCCTGGCGCGCGCCTGGATCCGCGTCGAGATTGATGGCGCCGATCGGGGCGAGCGTTTCCGACACCGCCTCGATGCGCTTGATCACCAGCGGCGGCGCGATTTTCGCTTGCTGGCCGAGATAGCCGAAAACCTTCTCGGTCAACGCCTGGCCCGCGTCGGAATCCTGGCCGGGTGTGGCGCGGATCGCGGCCATCAGCATCATGCTGTTGGCCTTCGACATCACCGGATCGCCGCGCGCCACGCCGCATTCGCGCGTCGCTTGGGCGAGCAAGCTGATATAGGCCTGGAAGCGATCTTTGCGCGCGGAATCGAGCCGTGCCTTGGCGATCTCGCGCGTCGTGGGATCGCCGGCATGGTCGCGATCGGCGGTCAGCGCCAGCGTGCGCATGACCAGCGGGTCGAGCGGCGCGTCCGCGAAGGTTTCCGAAATCGCGTCGAACAACGCGCGGTCGCGGATCGCCATCTGGGTCCAGTTCGGCACATGGACCCATTGCATGATCAGATTCTGCCGCTCCTCCGAGCCCGCGTAGTTCTCGAAGATCGCTTCCCATTCCTTCGGGCGTTGACCGGGATGGGCGCGCAAACGCAGCGGCTTCAGGCGCGGGCTTTCGAAGGGCACCAGCACGCCGCGCGCTTGGAATGTATCCGGCAGCAAAGGTTTCATCGCACGGGATCGAACTCCGTTCGGTGGTCTTCGCGAAGCTAAGATCGCGATGCTGAATCCGCGATTAACGCGCATGCGATTCTCGCATTCGATGCGACGTCGGTTCTATTCTGGTGGCCGGAACGGGCGCGGAGTCATCGGAATGTCGAAAGCATGGATCTATCTTTTCACGGCCGGCGTGCTCGAAATCGTGTGGGCGATCGGCCTGAAGATGAGCGAAGGCTTCACCAAGCTCGTCCCCAGCGTGGTAACGATCGCCACGGCGGCCGCCAGTTTCTATTTGCTGGCGCTCGCCATGCGCGATCTACCGGTCGGCACGGGCTACGCCGTATGGGTCGGGATCGGCGCCGCGGGCACGGCGATTTTCGGTATCGTGCTGTTGGGCGAGGCGGCGAACGCGTTGCGTTTGGGCGGCATCGCCCTCATCATTGCGGGGGTGGCGTTGCTGAAATTCGCCGAAACGGCCTGAGCGGAGGGTTCGAGATGTCCGAAATCGTCGACCGCATCATCACCAAGATGGAGAGCCCCGACGCCGATCGTCATTACGGCGAAGGCGTGTCGGAACGCGAGCACGCGTTGCAGGCCGCCGCCTTGGCGCGCGGCGAAGGGGCGCCGCCCGCCTTGATCGCGGCGGCGTTGCTCCACGATATCGGCCATTTGCTGCACGGGCTCGACGAGGACATCGCCGATCGCGGCATCGACGGCAAGCACGAGGCGGTGGGGGCGGCGTTCCTCGCCAAGCATTTCGTCGAAGATGTCGTCGGGCCGGTGGCGCTGCATGTCGACGCCAAGCGCTTCCTGGTCGCGACCGAAGCCGACTATGCGGCGAAGCTGTCGCCCGCGTCGGTACAGTCGATGGCGCTGCAAGGCGGCGTGATGAGCGATGCGGAAGCCAAAGCCTTCGCCGCCAAGCGGCATTGTGCGGGGGCCGTGCGTCTGCGCCGCTGGGACGAGGAAGCGAAGATCGTCGGCCTTAAAGTGCCGCCGGTCGCATCCTATCGCGACGTGCTGGAAGCGAGCTTGCGCTAACCCGCCGTCGGAGCGCCGTCCGGCCGCTTGCCGATGAACGAGGATTTCAGCAGCAGGCAAAGCTGGCTCAGACGGCCGACATGCGGGTCGTCGAGCATGATCTTGATCATCTCGCGGACTTGAACGCGCCGGCGGGGAAGGCGCTGTTCGTCGCGCATTGCGGACGTGACGGAAGTGGGGGGCGGCAGAATCGCTTCGGCGACCATATCGCAGCTTTCGTCGCATTTCGTGTAATTATCGAGATCGAACAAGGTGCGCACCGAAATCTCGCGCAGCTTGTCGAGCTTGTCCGGTCCGACGGCTAGGACCAACTGCGCCTGCGAAATCCAGTCGACGATTTCGTAAAGCCCGTAGGGCGTTTCGATATAAAGCAGGATCGGGTTGATCGTCGCGAGGTTCTGCGCGTCCTCGATCTCGAACTCCGCCAGCCGGAACATGATGTTCTGGTCGATGCCGTCGATGATCTGCAAGGGCAGAATCCGGCAATGCCGGTAGGCGGTGGGATCGACGCGCTTCAATTGCAGCGCGGGATATCGGTTCATCAACGTCGTGATGCCGAGGGTGGGAAATAATCCGCAAAGGAAAGCGACGCCGAGCGTGACGCCGCCCGCCAATTCGTCGAGTTTTTCGATGCCCATCGATTGCCGCGCAGTGTGGAACAGATACGCGGCGACGAAACACGCCACGACCATCTGAAACGCGACGCGCACGAACGAGAACGCGTTCAGATCGTAATTCGACACGCGCTTGATCAGATAAAGTATGGCGAAGACATAGGCGCCCGCGAAGGCCGCCGCGACGACCGCCAACGATTCCGATTGGTATCGCCGCAATTCGGGCGAGATCGGACAAGCGATGTCCAGGCAGGCGATCTTCGCGCCGGCGACGAAGGGGATCACGTCGCGCAGCAAAGCCTGATCGGTGACCTGATAGAACAGCGCGTGCAGCCCCAGGAAAGTGATCGTGATGAAGATCGTCATGGGGATGACGTAATGCTGCCACGGGTCGTGGACGTGATAATGGCCCTGCGCCGTCGGCAACTCGTATTTGAATTTCGCCCCTTCGAGCGACAGCAACGAGCCGGATTCGAGTTTACCCTTGAACCAATCCTCCTCCATCGTGCGGAGCAGGTTCTGGCGTTTGCGGCGCACATGCATGCGCGCCAGCATGATCCCGATGGGCAGGATAACCGCCAATGTCGCGATCGCGATATTGGCCTGGTTTTGGGAAAGCCACGAAGGTTCCGTCGCGGGCGCCGCCGCGATTGCAATTGCCGCCGTTGCCGTCGTCATGATTCCGGCCCTCCATCGGGATGCGGGTCATGGTAGTCATATTTAAATAAAATAATACAAAAAAGATTCGTTGTACGCACGCGAATCCCGACGCCGGAGATCGAGCTCCGGCGTCGGGTCCGAATGAAGCGGGATTAAAGCGCGGTCGCGACGCGGCGCTGAAGCTCGTAGAGCGCGATCGCCGTGGCGTTCGAAACGTTGAGGCTTTCGAGCCCCTTGTCGATCGGGATGCGCACCAGCAGATCGCAATGCTCGCGCGTGAGCCGGCGCAGGCCTTCGCCTTCCGCACCCACGACCAGCGCGATCTTGCCGGTCATATCGGCTTGGTGGATCTCGGTGCTCGCTTCGCCGGCGAGGCCGACGCACCAATAGCCGGCCTTCTTCAGATGATCGAGGGCGCGGGCGAGATTGACCACGCGCACGAAGGGGACACGCTCCAGCGCACCCGACGCGGCCTTGGCCATCACGGCCGTGGCGCCGGGCGAATGCCGCTCGGGGCAAATCACGGCCGCGACGCCGAAGCCCGCGCACGAACGCAGAATGGCGCCGACGTTATGCGGATCGGTGACTTGATCGAGCACCACGACGCGCGCGGCGTCCTGACCTTCGGTCGCGCGAATGATGTCGTCGAGATCGGGATCGTCGAGCCCATCGACCAACGCCGCGAGGCCTTGGTGGACGGCGGCGCGCGGCATCATGCGGTCGAGCTGCTCGCGGTCGAGGATCTCGGCGTCGGGCAAGCCGATCGGATGCGCCTCGGCCAGCGTCTCGAGTTTCGGCCCGAGTTGGGCGTCGACTTCGCGCTGAATTGCGATGCGCAGAATCTTCCTGCGCGGGTTGGCGAGGGCGGCCAGAACGGGGTGAATCCCGTAGAGCCACACCCGGCCACCGCCTTCGCCCGGCCGTTCGCCGGGGAAGGGGCCGGCGCGCAGATTGCGGTCGCGGCGGGGGCCGCGCGGCCCGCGCTCGGGGCGGCCGCTCGACTGTTCGCCTTCTAGATGGTCGGCGCGGGCGGGACGGTCGAAGCGCGGCTTGTCGAAGCGGTTCGGGCGGTCGCTGCGCTCGCTACGCTCGGCGCGCTGGGTGCCGTCGAAACGGGCAGGCCGTTCGTCGCGCGGCTTCCCGAAACGGGGCTTCTCGAAGCGGTGGGGCTTGTCGCCGCGCTCGAGGGTCTCGGACCGGGCCGATTTTTCGGACCGGGCCGATTTTTCGAACCGGGCGGGTTTTTCGGCGCGGGGCTTGTCGCTGCGCGGCTTGCCGAAGCCGCCCATCGCGGCCGGGCTGGATTTGCCGAATCCAGGTTTTTCCGCGCGGGATTTGTCGAATCGCTTGCCGCCCGAAGGGCCGCCATGACGACCGTCTTCGCGGTTATTCCCGCCGCGACTGCCGTCGGATCGGGACCGGCCCCCATGCTTGCCATTTTTCATCGTGGCGCTTAATATGCGCAATTACAGTATTGTTCAAGTCGTCCCCACCCGCTGGGCCCGTTTTCGGGAAGGCGGAGGGGTGCGGCTTGTTTTGTCGTGAGGTTTTGCCGTTGACTCTACCCCCTTCTTCTTATTAAACCCCCTGTCCGCGAAGGCCGCCTTTCGGGAAACCGGAGGGCGGCCTCGCGCTACATTGGCCGACGAAAAAGCGCGCTTGTCTATGGCAACCCGCTGATTTGAAAGCCAAAAGGCGCGCCGGGTTGGATGGAGGGGTGGCCGAGCGGTCAATGGCAGCAGACTGTAAATCTGCCCTCTTCGGAGTTCGAAGGTTCGAATCCTTCCCCCTCCACCACCGGGCGAGTGCGCCCCTGGCCCCGTTCGGGCCGGACGACACGACGAGTTGAGAGACGAAAGAGTAAAGGCGAAAGGACGGTACGGCGCGATTGATCGAGGCGTTATCTCCGGGCGGGTGTAGCTCAATGGTAGAGCTCCAGCCTTCCAAGCTGGCTATGCGGGTTCGATTCCCGTCACCCGCTCCAGTCTTTCCGGAATTTCCGCCCAACGCGCGACCGATCTTCTAGCCCGAGCCCGAGCCACTTCGAACCGCCACCTCAAGCGACCGGAAGCGATCATGACGAAGACGAAATTCGAGCGGAACAAGCCGCACTGCAACATTGGGACGATCGGCCACGTCGACCATGGCAAGACGTCGCTGACGGCCGCGATCACGAAGGTGCTGGCTGAGTCGGGCGGCGCCACGTTCATGGCGTACGACCAGA